>CATLEQ010000316.1 GCA_949915905.1 uncultured Lachnospiraceae bacterium
AGATAAACCAATTCCGCCAGCGTCTCCACGCCGACATCCTCGCCATAATGCTCATAGATGTAACTTTTCGCCCTCGCCACTTCATTTCGTGAAGTGTTTCCCTTGTCTTCCATGTGCCGTTCCATGTCCATGATGAGTGACTCAATCACTCCCAGCACCTCTTGCACGGACTGAAATTCATACACCTTCTGAATCGCGTTTTCCAGCTTCTTTCCCTCGATGTCCATATGCGTATAAAACTCTTTTATCAGGTTTGAAAACATAAATTTCGTATAAATCAAGGAATATCCGCCCAGATTCCCGCTGCTAATCTGCAGAATCCGAAAATGTTCCCATAGATGCATGACATCATCCAATTGGATGTTTTCAATCATTCGTTTTACGATATCGTCCAGAAACTGTCCGGCCGCTCCCTCTTCCAGCGTCTTCCCCGCCAAAAACAGCCGCTTTTCCTTCTGGTAAAATCTGTTTTCCATCAAAAGTTCCAGCTTTTGGAATGCCGCCGGCAATTCCTCGCATTTCTTAACCTACTGCCCGGCCGCCACGTAAAACTTTTCCCCGAACGCTTGATTCACCCAGTCACTGATATGCCTTGCAAGCACAAACTGGTCGCAATTGTCACAGACCACGCATAACTCCTGCTGTTGTCCCTGATTCAAAAACAGCAGTTTCTGGCTTACCTCTCGGGAAAGGCCCTCGATAAACGCTTCCTCGGACTCCTCGAAAAAATGATCCTCGCTTTCAATCAAGATCAGCCCCTTAATCTGATTCCAACCCGCGACATTTACCTTGTCCGATATTTTTTTCAAAAATTCCGGATTTCCCTGATAAATATATTTCCCCAAAAAGTACCGCTCAAGAAACTCCTGATTCTCGCGATCCTTCCGCGCTTGATTTCTTCTGTCCTCAATCACCTGCAAAATCCTGTCCAATGTCGCGTGAAACTCCTTTGGATCCACCGGCTTTAACACATAATTTTCCACGCCGACCCGCATCGCCTTGCGCGCATACTCAAACTCCCCATAGGCGCTGAAAATAACCATCTCAAGCCGGGGATACAACTCCCTTGCCTTTTCCACCAACTCAATTCCGTCCATATAGGGCATCTTGATATCCGTAAACAGAATGTCGACCGGCTTCTTTTTTAGTAATTCATAAGCCGCCCTTCCATTCAAGGCTTCCAAAATCTCAAACTCTTCTTCCCTCTGCCCCAATAAAAAGCGTATACCCCTGCACTCTAGTTTTTCATCATCCACGATTAAAATCGTCAGCATCTCACAATTCCTTCCGTATCTCCTCTAATGCCGCATCCAACTGATTATCCGCCTCCGGATGTTCCTCGTCCCTTATATACTCTACTTCCACGTCGGGAACTACGCCGATGCCGTGGATGGAATTTCCTTTCGGCGTAAAATACTCGCTAATCGTCACCTTCAGGCTGGAACCGTCCCGCAAATAATATACCTTTTGCACGACGCCCTTGCCATACGTGGTCGTGCCGACAATCTTGCCGATGCCATAATCCTTGACCGCGCCCGAAAAAATCTCCGACGCGCTGGCACTGTTTTCATTTACCAGCACGACAAGCGGCTTGGTAAACGCATGTCTGCCATCACATTCATACATGGTCTCCTTTCCGTTCTTATCCTTCATGGAGACGATGGGGCCTTCGGGAAGTATCAGCTTCAGCATGTTCACCACGGTGTCCAGACCGCCGCCCGGATTGGAACGCAAATCTATGACCAGTCCCTTCATGCCATTTGCTTCCAATGTCTCCAGGCCATTTTTGAACTGTTCGTAGGTCACGTTGTCAAACTCCGTCACCTGAATGTAACCGATATCGTCCTCTTTCATCTCATACTCCACGGTCTGGACTTCCACTTTCCGGCGTGTCGCGGTCAGCTTCAACTCCTCGCCATCCCGCAGGACGTACAAGTCGACCGTGGTTCCCTCCTCGCCCTTGACCCACGTCACGACCTCGCTCAAGTCCTCGTCCGTGATTTCCCGGTCATCCACCTGATATAAAATGTCGCCGACCTGCATCCCCGCCTCGTCCGCGGGCTGCCCCTCGTAGACTCTCGTAATCGTAATCACCCTCGTCTCCAGATTCTGGTTTAACCCCGCTCCGATTCCGGAATACTCCCCGTTGAAGCTCTCTAACATCTCCTGCGTCTGCTCCTCGTCATAATAGGCGGTGTATGGATCTCCAATCGCGTCCACGTAGCCCGCGTACGCCCCTTCTATCATGGCTTCTTCATCCAGTTCTTCCTCGCGCAGATAATACTCCCCTAACATCTCCTGAAGCAGATCCATCTTGCTGTCCATCGAACTGCCACTTCCAATCAGGTTCGATACTTGCGGAACATATCGCCTCACTCCATCCAGTACGGCAAACACGCACAATACTCCGAGTACGCCGCAAAGCACCCCTCTCCAAAACGGCCTTCCATCTTTCATGTTTTCAACCCTCTTACTTTTACTAAATAGTTACAAATCCTCGCCGCAAAAACGGCGAGGCAGCTTATCAAAAAATATTCGTCAAGCGGATATTCGCAATCCGCTTCGCTACTTGCTCATAACCTCATTTCCGCTTCCCTGATGAGGTTAAACTTTCAAATGCTTGCGGACGGTGAAATAACTTCCCGCAAAACCAATGCCGACTCCCAACGCGAGCCCGATCGGCAACAGATAGCGGTACACGTCCAAAACCGGAAGAAACTCAATGATATTATTCAGAATGCTAAATCTGGTCATAATGTATTCGATGGCCTTTCCATATAAGAAATACAGCAATACCAACGGAATGACGGCTCCCACCAGTCCCATGATCAATCCTTCTATCACGAACGGCGAACGAACCATGAAGTCCTTTGCGCCGATATATTTCATAATGGCAATCTCCTCCCGGCGCACCGTGATACCCATCGTGACCGTATTACTGATGAGGAAAATGCTGACTCCCAGCAAAATCAAAATAATGGTCGCCGAGACATAACCCACCAATGTATTGACACTGGACAAAACATTCGCCACGACGTCCGACTTGTTTACCTTGCGCACGCCTTCCAGGCCGAGTGCGAAGTCCACCAGTGCCTTCTGCGTGCTGGCAAGCGTCCTTCCCTTTGTAAAAATGTTGCCGTTCTCTTCATCCTTGATATTCATATAGACTTCGTAGTTATCGGATCCGACCAACGGATTGTCCCGGAAGCCTTCCGCCAACTCCTGATCGTTCTCAAAATACTCTACCTTGAACTCTTCCCACGCCTCGTCCGCCGACACATAAATGACGTCGCTTACGTCCTCCCTGGCCATGAGCTGCTCCTTGATGTTTTGCATCTGCGCGTCCGTCGCGTCACTCTCAAAGAAAACGGTAATTCCCACGCCCTCTTCCGCCAACTGGATGATGTGCTGGAAATTCAGCAATATGGAAAAAAACAACCCGAAAAGGAAAATACATGCCGCCATGGTGGCAATCGACGCCATGGAAAACATCTTGTTCTTGCCTATGTTCTTAACCCCTTGTTTACCTACGTATCCCAATGTACTAATTCTCATCTATATACCCACCTTTTTGTTCATCGCTCACGATGACTCCCTGCTTCATCGTGATTACGCGTTCGTTCATTTCATTTACGATTTCCTGGTTGTGCGTCACGACCAACACGGTCGTTCCTCTTTCATTCGCCTCCTTCAATAGACTCATAATCTCCCATGAGTTCGTCGGATCCAGGTTACCTGTCGGCTCGTCGGCCAAAAGGATCGCCGGCTCGTTCACAATCGCCCTGGCAATCGCGACACGCTGCTGCTCCCCACCCGAAAGTTCCTTCGGGAACGACTTGTATTTCTGCGCCAGCCCGACCAATGACAAGGCCGCGGGAACCTTTTTGCGGATGACGCGCATCGGTGTCTCCGTGACCCGCAGGGCAAACGCGATATTTTCATAAATGTTTCGATCCTTTAACAAGCGGAAATCCTGAAACACGACGCCGAGCCCTCTTCGATACTTCGCGACGTGGCGATGCCGCATCCGGTTTAAGTTTTGCCCGTTGACGACAATCGACCCCTCCGTCGGGTCAAGCTCCTTCATAATCAACTTAATCAAAGTCGATTTTCCCGAACCGCTGTCACCCACGATGAATACGAATTCCCCCTTCTCGATTTTTACGGAAACCCCGTTCAAGGCGGCGTGCCCTTTGGAGTACTCCTTCTTTACGTTCTTTAATTCAATCATATGTGCCTCCTAATCATCTTACTCCCCTGAGGAACCGTCGCAAAATAAATTGTGCACTATCTTGTCTAAATCCGCATAGCCGTCGTTGTCATCAATCGCCGTAGCCCGCTACGGCTCTTTCTTCCGCCTAGGCCATGTGGATTTATCCTGCGATATTTGACGCAATTTATTTTGCGACAGTTCCTGACGTACTTCCCGCCCGACCTCCCGCAAGGCCACCCGGAATCAATAATCCAACGTCTCCATGTATTTCATATACTTTACGACCATCAGCGCGATTTTGAACGTGATGGCATCCTCGAAGACGCGCAGATCAAGTCCCGTGCTCTTCTGCAGCTTGTCAAGCCGGTATACCAGCGTGTTTCTGTGAATATAAAGCTGTCTGGACGTTTCCGACACGTTGAGGCTGTTCTCAAAAAAC
>CATLEQ010000317.1 GCA_949915905.1 uncultured Lachnospiraceae bacterium
TTGTAGAAAATGTGGGGCGATGTCAGTAATACCACCATGGAAAGAAAAAACATGTAAGTATTGTGGCTCTAACGTGTATCCGTTTCCTGAGGAATGTGATAAATATTCACGTGACGAATATGACAAATTGAAAGAGTATATAAGGGAAAAATATGTTATAACTTCACCCGAATTTAATCAGCGTTCGGCTCAGTTTAGGGAAAAAATCCAGGCCGAAGGCCGAGCTATAGATGCGGCTCGGGATGCGGCCAAGGCCGCCGGTAAAACCAACTCTCCCTCTGGTCCGCCAAAAGTCGAGTGTCCTTACTGCCACAGCACCAACACGAAGAAGATTAGTACCCTTTCCAAGGCGGCACATACGTACATGTTCGGCATTTTTAGCATGAGCCGGAATAGCAAGAACTTCCATTGTAATAAATGCGGCGCGGACTTTTAACCGTGTCCGCGTTTCCGTGCTTCATTTCTACATTTCTGCATTTTTGTTTTGTCTCTTCCTTATTTTTCTGAGTTGTTGCCTTCCCCGTCTACTCCGGCAACGGGAGTCCAAACGACACGAAGGGGGCGGACAAGGTCGCTCCCGATATTTTTACCGTCGTGTCCCGGCATAGCTCCGAATGTATGTTCTTCCGCCAGCGTTGCATCTGGGCGGCTGTGGCCATTTCATTACTGTGAGGGTTCCACATCGCGCGGATGGGCGCGAAGAGAGGCTTCCCTGCGGATCTCATTTGAACCATGCTTGGCGTAGCGGTCACGTTGTCGGAAAAACAACGCGTCAGTACGTTGGCGTGGCGGCACAAGATTCCCCGTGTCCCAAATACCAGGGACAGCGTCGTTTGGTGTTGCGGTTCAATGGCAACGCTTTGACGCCATATCGGCCCGCAGACGAATGGGTCCGCGTTTTATTTACGTTCATGTATCGCATAAACGGCGCAAGTAAACTTTTCCGCTCTTGCCACGGAAAGACATCTTGCGCTGTCGGCATATTCCCATATAAAACATGGTGTCCGGCTATTCTTATTTGGACACACCGACATTTTTGAATGAAAGGAACGCCCCGAGGGCGGTTCCGAGTGCTGGCAACTGTTCCATTTTCTCCGCGATGGCGGTCAGGCCGCCCAATAGGCCGGAGAGCGCGTCGGTCGTTTTGATGACGGCTTCCGATCCGGCGATGGAACTGATGAATCCTGCCCACGCGTTGGCGAGGCGGTTGGCCGAGCCCTCCCACGAGGATGCCGATTTTGCCCCGGCTTCGGCCAGAGAGCCGGCTCCGGCTTTGTACTCGCCAAGCATCCGCTCGTAGGTTTCCCATTGGCCGAGCAACGCGTCCAACTGTGCGGCAGTTTCTTTGCCACCGATGGATTCCAAAAGGTTTTGTTTTCGTGCGTCCGTGTTTCCCAGGCGGTTGTAGGTCGCGGCCAGCTCGCCAAGGACTTCCATCGGGTCGCGCAACGAAAGCACGCCGTTTCTCGTCTCGCGTAATTTTACGTTCAGCGCGTCGCAGGCTTCCTCGTAGCGGGAAAGTCCCGTGGTAGTAATGCCCTCCGTTTCGTCTGTTACCTGCCTCGTGTTTAATAGGATGGCTTTGAGGGCTTTCGCGACATCGCTGCCGCTTTGCTTTGTTGCCGCCATCATGGTGCTCAAGGCGGCGGTGGCCTCGTCCGCCCCTACGCCAAGGTTGGCGGCGGTGGATCCGGCGAGTTTCATCCCGTTTGCCAACTCCGTCATGTTGATGGAATGTTGGCTGGCAACGTGGTTGGCACCGTCAAACACCTTCGTCAGTTCCATGACGGAACCGCCCAGACGGTAGGCCTCGTCAGTGGCCGCGATGTACTGGCTGGCGGTGGCCGCCGTCATGTCGCCGGCGTTTTGTAAGGCGAGGGACAGTTTTGCGATTTCTTCCGAGTTCTCGTATCCCGCGCGGGAAATTTCCCGCATGGCGGCGAGGTAGTCGGTCGCGGCCTTGCCATAGTCACTGGCCGCTTTGAAAGACGCGGTCTTGATCTTGTTCAAGTCCGCTTTTGACAGTTCACTTCCCGCCTGGTTGATCTCGTTTAGGTAGGAATCGATTTCTTTCAAGTCGGAAAGCGCGTCCTGCACTTTTGGCAGGTATTTCTTTAAATCTTGCAATATACTCATTTTGGCTTTCTCCTTTTGATTTTGAATATTGTTTTTTGTTTTAAGTTTTGAAGCGGGGGCGAGATTACGACCGCCCCCTTACAAAGGAGGAACTTGTGCCCTGCGTTTGCCGCGGGGCATCATGGATAACAATCAAAACTTAAACAGGGGTGGTGCACGGAAGTGTGTCGCCCTCCATGCACCGGCATTGGCATTTGGGTACGGATGCCGGCCGTCAGTCCACGATGTCGGACATGTCGTAGCGCCTGAGCGTCCAGAGGTTCTTGCCGCTTCCCGCGCACGCCCTGGTCATGGACTCGATGTTGATGTTCTGCACGGCCGCCTGGTCGCCGGCGGACAAGTCGACCTCGCCGGATACCTTGCCCTTCGGCAGGTACAGCTGCAACGGCACGTCTGCTTCCGAGCAAAGGTCCGTGAACCATGCGTCTACGATGACCTCGCAGGACATGCTGAACTTGTTGGAGTCGTTGGTGATTTCCTCGTATTCTGAGAAAGTCGGGTAATAGTCCACGATAACGGTGTCGCCGTCGCCAAACGCGCCCGTCGGCAGGGTGATTTCCCCGGTTTCGACCGAGTAGGAGAACTCCGTGGCGGATGCGGCGGCCTTCTGTGCATAGTCCTCACCCGGCATGCCATTCTTGTCGGCCTTGTAGATGTAGCGGATTTCGCTGCCCGCCTTGCCCGTCGCCTTGTGTGACAAGGTTACCTTGGTATCGCCGTCCTTTACCTCGAATTCCTCGCGGATTAAGATGGACGCGCCGTTCGTCACCTTGACGACTTCGCTTCCTGCCTGCAACGCGATGTAACCCTCGTCAACCGCGCCGTTGCTGGCCTCGATGCTCGCCACCTTGTTGATGTCGAAGGCCGCCAGCTTCGCCCCGTCGGAGCCTTCCGCGTAGACCGTCTCCTGCGAGCCCTTGATGGAAAAGTTCTTCAGGTCGTTGAATGTGACCTTGTGTTTCTTCGTCTGCAAATCATTCAGGATGATTCGCCTTACCTTTTTAAATGCATATTTCATGTTTTTTTACCTCCTACTATGAGCACTTGGTGACCGTGTTTTGGTCACTTATGTGCGAATGTAGTTGCGGGTCACTTGGCGAGGTTTTTTCGAGCCTAGTGACAGCGCAACATCCTTATGTTACGTTTTGTTTCGCCCCGCCCGACGTTCTCCTTGAGAATTTTGCGCGCGTTCATCGTTGGAACGAAGCCGGTACGATGGATGCCGGTTGTCGGCATGTTTGTCGTACTTGTTGGAATTGAAGCACCCGCATGTTCGCGTTGGGTGCGCTTTTTCCATTATGCTACAAACGGGTTGGAAAAAACGCCCATGTGCGATGGGCGTTTTCCAAACAAGGGTGGTGTTTTCGCCCATGCGTGGTGGGCGATTTCCACATATGTTTTAATCCACCTTTGACAAAGCGGGTGATGCATCGGTTCACCGGTCGTGGATTGCTATGGGGCATTTTACGGGATATTCAAGTTGACTATATATAGAAATGATGTTATTATAATTGCATAAAAGAGGAAAAAAAGACGAAATATAATAACAAAAAGGAGGAGCCATATGTATGATGTAGGATATAAAAAGTTATTGGTTCAATATATTGACCGACTAGAACCGGATCAGTTGATTTTGACGGCTCAGCTCACACGGTATATTGCAAGGAAAATTGGACGAGACGAAGCGGATGTAAAAAAGGTGGTAAACGTAAATATGGCCAGGTTGGAAAAAGATGGTCAAATCGCCAGATTGGAAAAGGGCGTTTATTATAAAAGAATTAAAACCGCGTTTGGATATTATACTCCCAATAAAGAGGCGTTATTTTGCAAGCAATTGTTATATGATGAAGATGACGTGATAGGTTATGAAACCGGATTATCCATGCTAAACCGCATTGGCTTGGTATCCCAGATGCCTAAGCGGAAAAGTATTGTGACAAATTTGTATACGAAAAGGGTGCCCGACGGTATACAGGTTGAAATAAGAAAACCTTCTGTAAATATTAATCGCGATAATTACCGTTATTTTCAGATTTTGGATATCATAAAGGACTTGGAAAGGGCACCGATTGATGCCGTAAGGCCGGAAGAAGTTTTAAAAAAGATGGCAGAGACATTGGGACTTGACACGGATCTCCTTATTTTTACGGCAAGGAAATATTACGGTACTAAGGTACTTATTAAAACGATAGACATTTTATTGGGAGGATTATATGAAACTGCACACGGATAAATTTTTATTGTTTTTCAGAGGATATTGATTTGACCGTATGCATAGATAATTGTAGTGGAAGCCAAGCAAAAAAACGACTGGAAATGGCAACGAAGAAGTATCTTTCATTGCCTAGGACATTCAGAAAGGAATTGGAAGATGACAGAAAAGGTAGCATTACGGCGGTTTATGATTATACGCCAATGGTGACGGTGGACGCGGATGATCCACTTCAGAGATTTGGTTATGTGAAAGTGGAAGGAACTTCGTTTACTGTCAGTGAACCGTTTTCTGCGTT
>CATLEQ010000318.1 GCA_949915905.1 uncultured Lachnospiraceae bacterium
CTGCGGTATCGCACATCGAAATAAAATCTTTATCAACGATGGTTGATGCTTTCCTTGCATAACCATTGTATCCAAATTTGTCAATGATGTGTAACCTTGCAAACTCAGCGATTTCTCTATTACTTAACCTGTTAAAAATCACTACCATGTCTTTTATTCTAGCATACCTCCTGCTTGAACACAACTTTTTAATTTCTTAACATAGGGGTTGCAAATCTCATTTTTTGTGTTAAAATGGGCGATGGCGACATATCGCCTTTTAGACAGAAGTATCGAAGATTCAATCGAAAGAGAGTGTGGATTTTTTTATGAAAACGAAACGAGAAGATATAAGAAACATTGCCATTATCGCCCACGTCGACCACGGCAAGACGACCCTGGTGGACGAGCTTTTGAAGCAGAGCGGCGTATTTCGGGCAAACCAGGAGGTGGCCGAGCGCGTCATGGACTCCAACGACATCGAACGCGAGCGCGGCATCACCATTCTTTCCAAAAATACCGCGGTATTTTATAAAGGAACCAAGATTAACATCATCGACACCCCGGGACATGCGGATTTCGGCGGAGAGGTGGAGCGCGTGCTCAAGATGGTAAACGGTGTCATCCTAGTCGTGGACGCGTTCGAGGGCGCGATGCCGCAGACCAAGTTCGTGCTTCGAAAGGCGCTGGAACTTAGCCTCCCCGTCATCGTCTGCATCAACAAGATTGACCGTCCCGAGGCGCGCCCCGCCGAGGTGATTGACGAGGTGCTCGAATTATTCATGGATCTGGACGCTTCGGACGAACAGTTGGACTGCCCCTTCGTCTACGCCTCCGCCAAGGCGGGCGTGGCCGTTTTGGACTTGACCGACGAGGAAAAGAACATGGAACCGCTGTTCGAGACAATTCTCGACTACATTCCCGCGCCGGAGGGCGACCCGGAAGCTTCCACCCAGGTACTGATCAGTACCATTGACTACAATGAATACGTGGGACGTATCGGGGTCGGCAAGGTGGACAACGGAAAAATCGCCGTCAATCAAGAGGTTTTGATGGTCAACCACCATGACCCGGACAAGCAGAAAAAAGTCAAAATCAGCAAGCTGTATGAATTTGACGGTTTAAATAAGGTAGAAGTTCGTGAGGCGACCATCGGCTCCATCGTGGCCATCTCCGGCATTTCCGACATTTCCATCGGCGACACGCTGTGCTCCGTCGATGACCCGAAGCCGATTCCGTTCCAGAAGATTTCGGAGCCGACGATTTCCATGCAGTTCATCGTCAATGACAGCCCGTTCGCCGGCCAGGAAGGCAAATACGTGACCTCGCGCCACATCCGCGACCGGCTGCTGCGAGAATTGAACACCGACGTCAGCCTGCGCGTGGAGGAGACGGAAGACACCGACAGCTTCAAGGTATCCGGACGCGGCGAATTGCATCTCTCCGTCCTGATTGAGAACATGCGGCGCGAGGGCTACGAATTCGCCGTCAGCAAGGCCGAAGTGCTTTACAAGACCGATGAAAACGGCAAGAAGCTCGAACCGATGGAACTGGCTTACATTGACGTTCCGGAAGAATTTTCCGGCATCGTCATTGAAAAGCTGAGCCGGCGCAAGGGTGAATTGCAAAATATCGGCACGGCCAGCGGCGGATACTCCCGTCTGGAGTTTTCCATTCCCGCCCGCGGACTGATTGGCTACCGTGGGGACTTTTTGACCGATACCAAGGGAAACGGCATCCTAAATACCATTTTCGACGGCTACCAGCCTTATAAGGGCGACATCCAGTACCGCAGGCAGGGTTCCTTGATTGCATTTGAAACCGGGGAATCCGTCACTTACGGACTATACAGTGCCCAGGAGCGCGGAACCTTGTTTATCGGTCCCGGAGAGCGGGTTTACTCCGGCATGGTCATCGGTGAGAACGGTAAAACCGAGGATATCGAATTGAATGTCTGCAAGACGAAGCATTTGACCAATACGCGTTCCTCCTCCGCTGACGAGGCACTGCGCCTGACCCCGCCGCGCGTGTTAAGCCTGGAACAGGCACTCGACTTCATTGACACCGACGAGCTGTTGGAGGTCACGCCGAAGTCACTGCGTATCCGCAAAAAGATACTGGACTCCCGGATGCGCAAAAGAAGCTCCATGAAATAATAATTTTTTTATAGTTTCATCCTATACATTCGCTCTCATTCATGGTATAATATGAATAGAAGCACAGATAAAAACGAGTAATTCTCTGTGCAATTTGACCAAAAAGGAGTTGAACAGTATGAATTTTATCATCAGTGGAAGAAACATCGAAGTAACAACCGGGCTGAGAAACGCGGTCGAGCAGAAATTAGGAAAGCTGGAACGTTATTTCACTCCTGAAACTGAAATCATCGTGACATTGAGCGTGGAAAAGGAGCGTCAAAAGATTGAGGTGACCATTCCGGTAAAGGGCAACATCATCCGCTCCGAGCAGACAAGCAGCGACATGTACGTGTCCATCGACCTCGTGGAAGAAGTCATCGAGCGTCAGCTTCGCAAATACAAGAACAAATTGATTGCCAAGAGCCAGGGACACCCGACGGCATCCAGCTCCGGCAACAGTTTCAAGAAAGAATTTTTCGAGTCAGAGGAAGAATCCGTCGAGGATGACGAAATCAGCATCGTGCGCACCAAGCGCTTCGGCATTAAGCCCATGTTCCCCGAAGACGCCTGCGTACAAATGGATCTTTTGGGACACAGCTTCTTCGTATTCTGCAATGCGGAGACGGACGAGGTAAATGTCGTATATAAGAGAAAAGACGGCTCTTTTGGACTCATCGAACCGGAATTTAGCTGATTCATAAAATTGGGAACAAGTCGGCTCGCAAGTCGGCTTGTTCTTTCTTCTCCTTCTAAACTTGTTCTTTTCCCCTTTCTAATCAAGCACTTTCCTCTCCCCTTCTATTTCCGCAAAATGGCATGCCTCTATTCGTTCCATCTGCGCCTTGGCATTCGTCGCCTCGGTAACCGCCTTCACAAGCCATTCCTCTTCCGTTTCCGAAACCAGGACTTCCAGTTCTACCTTGTCCATATATCTGGAATCCGCAATCGGAATTCCATTTTGTCCAAACAAATACTGGATTTTCCCAAGTCCGGTATAGTCCGTCACAAGTTTTAGGCGGCAGCCGTTTATCCTGGTAATCACCGTGCTCGCCAAAATCCCCTCCTTGGCTGCCTGCGTGTACGCCCGCACCAAGCCTCCGGTTCCCAAAAGGGTGCCGCCAAAATAGCGGATGACGACAATCATCACCCCGCGCAGTTTTTCTCCCCGTATCACCTCGAGAATCGGCTTTCCCGCCGTACCCGAAGGCTCCCCGTCATCACTGAACCGCTCCTGTACCTGCTCTTCCCCGATTACATAGGCAAAGCAATGATGCCTGGCATCCCAATACTGCTTCTTTATCTCTTCCAAGGCTGCGGCCGCTTCCTCTTCCGTCCCAATCGGAATCACCTTGGCGATAAACCGCGACTTTTTCTCGACGATTTCCGCATTTCCCCCTTGATAAACCGTTTGATATCCCATTTTCCACTCTCCTGTTTCAGCTTTAAATCTCTTTACTAATTGTCCATATTACGCCAAAAGCAGAAAAATCTCAAGATTTTCTTAACTTTTTTTAGCAAAGTATGAACTTTTCGTTTTTTCCCTTTATTTAAAACAGTAAGTTTGGTATAATAGGAACACTTGGCTAGATATTTTCATACCGAGTGGAATAGGAGGTTGTGTAATTCATGAATTATGGAAAAGAGCCACTTGAAAAAAAGAAAAATCTTTTACTCGAAGCTTTAGAAAAATTAGAGTTTGAAGAGAAACAGATGGAAGAACTGTATGAAGTGCTCGGCGCACTTTGCGAGCGGGAAGGCGTTCAGATTGAAGAGCGCGGCGGCCATGTTGAAATTCTGGTCTGCCCGCAGGGAAAAATCGTCGCCAGAGAAGATGGAAAGGATCTGATTCTTTCTTCCAATACCCGTCACGGCGGTCCTGGCTTCCACGCGTTTGTGGTCGATCTGTTTAAAGACATTGAAGAAGAAATTCCCGGAGACTATGAGCTCGATGACGATCTCGACTATGCCAGGGACGAAAATTTTGACCGTCTGGTGCAGCAGTACGAGCAGGAGATCGATTATGTCCGTCAGCTCGTTCTGGAAGAACCCGGATTTAAAGATCGAAACTATATGTTCGATGAAACGTACTATCTGCCCAAAGCAGAGGCAGGACAGATTCTGACCGCCAGCGGCGACATGGATGAACACGAATTCCGCGCAAAGGATGCGGCTGAACTCATGGATCATTTTTATGTCTGGAACAACTGGGATCGCGACGGACGCTTTTTCCGCAACGCCGCCCTGACGCTTCTGGCCAAGGAAAGCTACGGCGAATTTTCCAAAATGAACGAACAGACGGAAAAGGTGGCCAATGAAATCTGTGATGATCTCGAAATCGCCTTCCGTCTTGACCCGACGCTTGGACTTCCAATTGACGCCTATAAGAAACTGATTTCTGTTCTCGGACGCGACAACAAACTGGAAGGAGCCATCGAAATGGACGGGGAAGCTGTCTCGTATCGGACACGCGAAGTCTACCACATCTTTGAAGACGTG
>CATLEQ010000319.1 GCA_949915905.1 uncultured Lachnospiraceae bacterium
TTTTCCATCCTTCTTCATCTGGCCTTGCTGCCGCTTGGCCACATATAAAACATAACCTGCCTTTTAGCTTAACATCGCTCCGTCCACGTGCAATACGTCGCCGGTCACGTAGTCTGCCAAATCGCTTGCCAGGAACAAGAAGCAGTTCGCGACGTCCTCCGGCTCGCCGATCCGGCGAAGCGGAATCGCATTGATCATCGGCTGAATCATCTGATCCGGCAATGCCGCCACCATGTCGGTCTTCGTGATACCAGGAGCCACCGCGTTCACACGGATGTGAAACGGTCCCAACTCTCTTGCCAAAGACACGGTAAGGCCGTTTACGGCAAACTTACTTGCCGGATACGCGGCACCGCCCGGCTGACCCACCTTGCTGACCATGGAGCTGGTGTTGATGATGCAGCCATAGCCCTGCTCCTTCATGAGCTTCACGGCCGGCTGTACGGCGTTGTAAATCGCCGTCACGTTCAAGTCGATGACCTTGGCGAACTGTCCCGGCTGGTAATCCCCCATCTTCGTGCTGTCTGAAACACCGGCGTTGTTTACCAGGATGTCAATCTTGCCGAACTTCTCTTTCACGGCATTGATGGCCGCTTCCACTTCCGCCTCGTCCTTCAAATTCGGGCACGCGCCGTCTACCACCCAGTCCGGGTTCTCCTCTTTCAAGGACGCGAGCGCCTTGTCCACCGTCTCCTGACGGGAGCCAAACAGCACGACCTTCGCGCCGTTCTCCAGATACTTCTTTACGATGGCATAGCCAATCCCTCTGGTACCGCCGGTTACCACTGCAACTTTGTCTTTTAACATAGTTTCTGTCTCCTTCTTTGTTAAATTTTTTACAATGTGGTAAGTATAGCACTTTCAGTCCGCAAAGTCCAGTCCCAACTCCATTTTTACCAATGAAGTTACCAATGAATTCGTTTTTTCCTTATTCCGCCTTTGCCAAATCCACGTACTTCTGCAGCATTGGAACCACGGATTCCGGATCTATGGCTTCAAATCCATTCACGTAATCCTCCCAGGTCATGGAGCCTTTGATTACACTTGGCAAATTGATATTCTGGTACTCAAGAATCGCCGATTGCGTCTTACTAAACGTTTCCGATTCCTCCACGTTCAGCAATGCAGAATATTCCATAATATTACCGGTATTGAGATATTTCTCCCATTGCTCATACGCACGCTCATTGACCATCGCGTTGCCGTTATCTATCGTGTAGCCACTTCCCTTTCTCGTCAATTTGATGCCGACATTCATACGCAACCCTGTCAAGGCAGAAACAAGCTGGTTCGATTCATCCACTGCTTTTTTATAAACTTCCCCGCCTTCTTCGTCCGTCGTTTTCACATACGCACCCGTCAGATTGTTGTCTGCAAAAATATTGGGATTCAAGTCCACGGACGCAACCTGGTCTTCATTCAATCCTAAATACAGAACTTCCCCTCCCTCTCTTGTGTATGTCCAATCAAGAAACGTAAATAATGCCTCCAAATCTTTTTCTTCCGCCTTATTTGTAATACCAATTCCCGAACCTTTTCTACTACCCTGATACAACGCATCTGGTTCTACATACATCTGCTCCTCGCTTCCATACATGTCGTTTATCGGCAATGCACATCCCATTGCGAACGCGTCCTTTTGATCCTCCTCGTTCTGGCAGGTCACCCGCAAGGAATCCCCCAATGTACTGCTAAGACCACACCACATGCCAACCATTCCCTGATTGACGCCCGGCGTGTTAATCATAAAGAACACGTCGGCCGCACGGGTGCTGAACTGCGAATCCAGCCAGCCTTTTTCATACCAGTTATTCATACACTCCACATACGTTTTAAACGTGTCAGAATCCCCATCAAAGCTTACTTCTCCGTCATTTACATAATAGTATCCCGTTCCTCCGCCAAAAGAAGAAACCAAATCCCCTTGCGCGAAATATCCCCCATAAGTAATCGTCGTACAATACGCACCGCTGTTGTCGGACCATCCTCTCTCGTCAATCGCTTTTTCAAATGCTTCGAACATCCACTCCCAATCGCTGACGGTAATCGGGTCTGAGGTGCCGCTCGGGAAGATTACATTGTCCGTATAATCTTCATTGGGATTTTCACCATAGTCCGCGGTAAAGGAAGTCACTTCATTTTTCTTCCATCCTTCCAGATTCTTCTCTTCAACAGCCTTGTCAAGCGGGGTCACGGCCGGATGGCCATTCTCCTTTACATAGTCGCTCTCCCAGTCCCACACGTACTCGGTCGGCTCGGCATATTTCACGACCCAGTCCCTGCGGTAGCAGGTTCCTTCCCATGGTGTCTCCACTCCATCCGAAAACGCATAAATGGCATAATAATGTACGCTTCCATCATCCTCCTTCACTTGTACCAGAGGCTTTAATTCCGGATTGGCATCCAGAAAAGCCAGGTAATTTGGCATGTAGTTCTCTACATATTCCGTAATGTCCATCAAGACACCGTTATCATGCATGGCTTGAGGTGTCTCGGAAGATGCCGACAAATCCAATATTTCCGGATATTCTCCCGTTCCAATCATCGTGTTAAAGTTATCCATCTCGGAACCGGCAATCGGTACCAGGAAAGAAAAATTTAACTTTCTCCCATTCTCCTCGGTTCCGATTCCTCCTTTTTCAACATCCCAATACTGGGAATTAATATACTGTACCGACGGACTGTCGTCATAACTGTCATAATACATGCCCTGACCATCCGTCGTAAAAATCCACCAGGTAAAGTTCGCGTCCTTGGCCTCGCCCTTCGAGCCGCCCTCACCCGAACCGCCTTTCCCGCCGCAGCCTGCCAGCATGCCGGCCGTCATCACTGCCGCCAACCCGATGGCAAACAGTCTCTTTACGATTTTGCTTTTCATAAACCTTCATCCTCCTTTGATATTGTCCGTCCTCTTGAAAGCCTCTTTTCTTATACTTCATAATCCCTCTCTCAAGAGCTTGTCATGTTACATTTTTATTTTAGTGTGTCAAAACGCCAAAATATTTCATATTCGTTCTCTTTTTTATGTTTTTATACTTTTCTTTTCCGGCAAATAGATTTATAATGAGATGATAGAAAAATACCGCGCGAAAAGGAGAGTTTTCATGACTGGCAATTACAATCTTCCAGATTTTTTAGAAATGCACTATCCCGATTTCAATGTTCCCGTTTATTTATACGAAGAAGGCCGCCTTGTTTTCTGCATGCCGAAACAAACGTCTGTCACCTCTCCGCCTAAAAAATATTTGGACATCCTATTTTCATCCAAGGAACGTATCTTTCACTGCGCCATGGAGTATGGCACCTACTATGGCGGCCTGCGCCTTGAGCGGCCTGCAGCCGCTTTCCTTATCTGGGGGCCGTTCAGTAATTTTCCCTTTCTGGAAACCGAACTGCGCCAGCTATACAAGGACTACCTCGTTCCCCGGGAGGAGCGCGAATCCTTTCGCAATTTTTTATGGAAAATTCCTCAGATCTCACTGGGCGCGTTTATCAGCAAACTGCTCTTCCTCAATTATTGCCTGCACGGTGAGAAGCTTTCCGTGCAGGACTTTCTGCCGTACGAATCCCTCGAGCCGCTGTTTTCCACGCATATATCGGAAGATATCTATCAGAAAAAAGAAAAACACCTATATAACAACTCCTACGAAATCGAATCCGTCGTCATGAACCTGATACGCAACGGAAATCCTGACGGTTTCAACGAGCTCAAGCTCAACGACTCGCATTACCACCCCGGAACCTTCGCTCCTACCGCCCTGCGAAATCTGAAAAACAACATTATCATCACCACCACCCTTTCCACCCGGGCGGCAATCGACGGGGGACTCGACCACGACACCGCCTACCAACTCTCCGACCGCCTCATACAAATGGCCGAACAAATGCAAAACATAGACAGCCTTTATGAGTTATTGTCAAAAATCAGTTATACCTTTGCCCAAAAGGTATATGAGGAAAAACTTCCCACCTCGTCCGACGACCGCATGCAAAAGGCGATTCGTTTTATCCAACAGAACACGAACCAACATGTCACGGTCGATGACGTGGCTGATTACGTTGGCTTCAGCCGCTCCTATTTTTCCACGTATTTTAAACGGGAAATGGGCTTCTCCATCGGGGAATTCATCCTCCGGTGCAAGCTGGAAGAGGCAAGGAAACTTCTGCAGTACACGGACAAGCCCATCAGCGTCATCAGCAATTACCTGTGCTTTTGCAGCCAGAGCCATTTCCAGACCGCGTTCAAAAAGCAATTCGGCATTTCTCCGCGCGAAGTCGTAAAATAAAAAAGTGCCGCTCCCTTTCGGAAACGACACTCCCTCAATACGCTATTCCGCAAGGTTACCACACCCAATCTTAAAAATCATAGGACTTTTTAGATAAAGCGAAACAGCATATCTCTGGCAAAGAGTATGCGTCCTATGATAAATATTAAAATTGAATGTGGTAATCTTATTATAATGCTTTTGAAGAAGTATGTCAATCCAGAATAGCTTTATTTTGTTGTTGAATCCAATCAGATATTTCCCTTTCCAAAACGGCAATAAAACTTTCCCGTTCACCCTGCGGCATATTTTCGAGTTTAGGCGTTCCGTTGATAAAAACTTGTAAG
>CATLEQ010000320.1 GCA_949915905.1 uncultured Lachnospiraceae bacterium
CGTGATGTTATAAATGTTGCCAAATCGTTGCCAACGCTTAAACAAATTTGTTTGGAACCCGCATAAACACGGGGGCTCTCAAAACACTTTCATCATTCGAACTCTATCGTCCCCGGCGGCTTACTGGTCAGATCATAGAATACCCGATTTACCCCTTTCACTTCATTTATAATCCTGCTCATCACCTTGCCCAGTACCTCATACGGTATCTGTGCCGCCTCGGCCGTCATGAAGTCTATCGTATTCACGCCGCGCAGAACCACGGCATAGTCATAGGTTCGCTCATCCCCCATCACGCCGACGCTGCGCATGTTGGTCAGTGCCGCAAAGTATTGGTTGATTTCCTTGTCCAGTCCTGCCTTCGCGATCTCCTCGCGGTAAATCGCATCCGCGTCCTGAATCATCCGAACCTTTTCCGCCGTCACCTCTCCGACAATGCGGATGCCAAGTCCCGGCCCCGGGAATGGCTGGCGAAACACAAGGTGCTCCGGGATGCCAAGCTCTAAGCCGGCCTTGCGGACTTCATCTTTGAACAAGTCGCGTAACGGCTCGATAATCTCCTTGAAATTCACGTAATCCGGCAGGCCGCCCACGTTATGATGGGACTTGATGACCGCCGATTCGCCGCCCAAACCGCTTTCCACGACATCGGGGTAAATGGTTCCCTGCACGAGGAAGTCCACCGCTCCGATTTTTCTCGCCTCTTCCTCAAAAACGCGGATAAATTCTTCGCCGATGATTTTCCGTTTTGCCTCCGGCTCCTCCACCCCGGCCAGCTTGCCGTAAAAACGTTCCTGCGCGTTCACCCGGATAAAATTCAGGTTGTAAGAGCCGTTCGGTCCGAAGACCGCCTCCACTTCATCCCCCTCGTCCTTGCGCAACAAGCCATGGTCTACAAACACGCAGGTCAACTGGGAACCGATGGCTTTGGCAATCAGCACCGCCGCCACGGAAGAATCCACCCCGCCGGACAACGCACAGAGCACTTTTCCGTCTCCGACTTTTTCGCGGATGGCTTGTATCGTCTCTTCCACGAACGCGTCCATCTTCCAGTCACCCGCGCATCCGCAAACATTTTTCACGAAATTATTAATCATCTTCGTGCCTTCCTGCGTATGTAGCACTTCCGGGTGAAATTGTATCGCATACAATGCTTTTTTCTCATTTTCCGCGGTTGCCACCGGGCAATCCTTCGTATGCGCACTTATCTCAAATCCCGGCGCGATTCGAGAGATATAGTCAAAATGGCTCATCCAGCAAATCGTTGAAGCGGGCACTCCGGCAAAGAGCTTGGACTCTGCCTTGTCAATCAACACTTCCGTTTTTCCATATTCCCGCACGGGTGCCGACTTGACCTCGCCGCCCAGCACATGCATCATAAGCTGTGCGCCATAACACAGACCCAACACCGGAATTCCCATCTCAAACAGTTCCTTCGTATAGGTCGGCGCGCCGGCCTCATAACAACTGTTCGGCCCTCCGGTCAAAATGATTCCCTTCGGATTCATCGCCTTAATCTTTTCGATGTCCGTCTTATAGGAATAAATTTCACAATATACATTACATTCTCTCACCCGCCTTGCAACCAGTTGATTATACTGGCCGCCAAAGTCAAGGACAATTACCAATTCGTTTTTCAAAGCTTCCTCCCATCCGGCATCTAGTGTCTTGTCCCGCTGCAAGAGATGGCACAGATAACCGCACTTGTCATTTACAAAAATTTCTTTTTCATTATAATGTATACCTTTTAATTTTACAACCCCTGCAATATAATAAAGAGTTTCCTATAGACAAAACAAACCCCCCGGCACTTTCGTGTCAGGGAGTCAACTTGAAGCAAGACCCGGCCTTTACGTGAGGAACGTTTTCTATATTTTAAAAGATAAAGAGTATTCCTTTTTTATCGGCAGTCCCCCGCCTCTTGCCGGTAACAATGAGGCGGGACTGCCTTCTTATGAGGGGGGAGGGTTATGCTGTCTTTAAGCAGCTATATACCGGGAAATATCCTGCTCCAATTGCTTACAATCGTCACCGTAAATTTCTAAATCGATGACATTGTTCAGCCCTAGATTCATAATGCCCAATATAGACTTGGCACTCACGGTGAATCGTCCACTTTTCATGTCCATCGCATAGTCGTACTTTTCGACCTTGCTCACAAAATCAAGTATTTCCTCTGGGGTTTGAAATGTAATTTTAAATGCCGTCATTTTTCAACACCTCTAATTTATATTTCTTAAATTATTCCCCATCCGCAACGGATTATTCAATGTCCGTCAGCCTTTTCTTTTGATTTATAGACAGTCTACCACGACTTTTCCAAATTGAAAGGATGAAATTTTTCAAATAAGTGGATATTTTTAATGAACTGATTTCCGATATTCGCTCGGCAGCATCCCCGTCTCCTCCTTGAACACCCGGCTCATATATTTCGGGTCGGAATACCCCGCCAATTCGGCAATCTGCCCCAATTTCAAATGTGTTTCCAAAAGGAGCTTTTTCACCTTCGCAATGCGGTACCTGCGCACGGTACCGGTAAAGGTCTCCCCGGTTTCTTTTCGAAATTGCGCGCTTAAATATTCGCCCGACACAAACAATTTTTCGGCGATTTCCTCTAACGTCACTCCCTGGTCATAATATTTTTCAATCAACTTCTGTGCTTTCTGCACCATTTCACTGACCGACTTTTCTGCCGTATGCACATCCTTTTCTTCCATTCCAGGCCGCGCCACCGCAAAAAAGCGCTCCATGCTCTCGCTGATTTCCGCCCACGTCGCCGCCGTGGAAATGCTTTGCAACACATGCTGGATTTCCACTATGGTTTCCAAAAAAAGCTGGCCACCCGCATGTACCACCGCCCAGTTAAAACGTATCAGGCATTTTTTCAGTTCCAACGGCTCATGCGGCACCTTCATGCAATACGCGAATAATTGCTCATAACATTTTATCAAACGTCCAACGTCTTTACACCGCACCGCCAATCCTGCCTCGTCCTCCATTCCCAACGGATACCGCAACGGCTGGAGATTCATTTTCTCTATTTCTTCCTGGCAAATCAATGTCCTTTCATCAAACAACATTCCCCATTGCTTGTCCTTTTCCAACTCGGGAATCACCTTGCGAATCTCCACCATTTTCTCCACGTCCCGCCAGATTCCCAGCACCGGCGGCTCCAGGCTGTCCGCCAGCATCGGCATCACGCTGCGCCGAAAATATTCCCTCGCCGAACCGCCGGACTGATGGTAAACAATCATAAGCAATGCATTTTTATCGTCCAATTCCGCCACGTAGGATTCAAACCTCGCCGTATGCTCTGACACGTTTTCCAACAGCCGAAGTGCCTGCGGCTTGTAATTTTCATACCCCGTCCCCATGCAAAGCAAAAAAACGCCGGCCGGGTCATTGACCGAAAATCTATATTTTTCCTGCACGACATCGTCAAATCCGGCATCAAACCGCAGTTTTCCGTTGATAATCCCCCAGAAAACGCTATCCCGCGAAAAAATTTTTTCATTCTGCTCTTCATTTTGACAGATTCTCTCCACCTGCTCCAACACCTTCTTCAAATCTGCCAGATTGACCGGTTTCAGCAAATAGTTTACCACCCCGAGCCGAATTGCCTGCTGCGCATAGGCAAAGTCAGAATACGCCGACAAAACGACCGCCTTGCACATAATGTGTTCCTGCCGCAATTTTTTCATCATGTCCAACCCATTCATCTTGGGCATGCGAATATCCATGATGACCAGGTCGGGCGCGGTTCTTCGGATTAGTTCATATCCCGCCTCCCCGTCCGCCGCCGTTCCTGCCAGTTCATATTTGGGGCTGATTTTTCCCAACGTCCGGGCAAGCCCTTCCCGAATCAACGCCTCGTCTTCTACAATTACGATTCGCATGCTGTCCCCTTTCCGACAGGTATAAACAAGTGCACCCTCGTATACTCTCCCAATGCACTTTCAAAATATACCATGGCCTCTTCTCCATAATACAGTTTCAAACGTTTTCTGACATTCGCGACACCGACATGTCCCTCAAATTCCCGCGTCTCGTCATTGAGCCGTTCCAACGTTTCTTCTGAAATGCCGCAGCCATTGTCCTCGACCATGATATGGAGCTGCCGCCCCGCAATCTTCGCCGTAATCACCAGGCCGCACCCTTCCTTCTTTTCCGCAAATCCGTACTTAACCGCGTTTTCCACAAATGGCTGCAACAAAAGCTTATGAATTTCGCAGCCCATCACGTCCTCCGAGACAATGATTTCCAGCTTCGGCATTTGTCCCAGTTTCAAGCTCTGCAACATCATATAACGCTCCAGCCATGCCAGTTCCCGGCTCAAGGTCGTCACGCCGCCCGCGTTTTTCACAATGTAACGCAAAATGTCCGCCAAGGCCACGATCATCTCGCTAATCTCGTACTGCTCATTCTCAATGGCCTTCCAATTAATCGTATCCAGCGTATTATATAAAAAATGCGGGTCTATCTGGGCTTCCAACGCCGAAAGTTCTGCATTGCGCTGTTCCATGGAGCTTCGCTTGTTCTCCTCAATCAGACGCTCGATATTGCCCAGCATTTCATTAAAACCATCCGCAATCCGTATCACTTCCG
>CATLEQ010000321.1 GCA_949915905.1 uncultured Lachnospiraceae bacterium
GTACAAACGTTTTTGCCGTAAGAATTTCCTTCTGTGTTATTTCCTTGTCCGTGCGGCAGACCGCTTTAAGCTCCTCTATAATTTGAGCCGCTTCCTCTGAATTTTCTGATAAATTCTCCATCTTTTCCAATGCCTTTCCCACCGTTGGCAGCACCTCCCGCATGCGATGCTCATACCTTATGTAATCTTGCATCTGCTCCTGCGCCTGCTTTTCCCTCGCCCTTTTGTCAATAATCCATAAGGCACCGATGACTAAAGCAGATAAAAAGGAAAATGCATAAAATGGATAGGTGCTCTCACTTCTTTTTCCCATTCCAATAAACACAAGTATGACGGATTTTGCAAACAGCAAAATAAAAGTCATTCCCGCCTCAGCAATTGTGAAACCACTTTTAATAGGTACGTACCAAGCCCTTTTTTGTATCATCAAAAACAAGAAAAAAAGAGAGACATATATGACAATAATCGTCATATCCTGCCAAAGCTGATAATTTTCTCCTGGTGAACACCCCTGCAGTATGTAGACAATTATTCCTCCAAAAATAAGTGCCACATCGAGCATCACATAAACAATAAGCAAACACATGAAATGTCGTCCCAATTCTTTTTGACAATAAAGAACAATATATAAAAATAGTATACTCACTTCTATCATATAACGAATGCTTAGATTTTGAAAAGGGAAAATTCTCACCAATATGCACAGTATCATCGCAAACAAAGTTAGAACTTGATACTTCCATCCCTTTTTGCTCCATCTTTCCCCTGACACCACAAAAAATCCAGCCAGTATCACCGTAATCTTCATCCAACTCATTATTACATCCATTATCATTTGTTCACCTTTCCTATATAAGATAAGCGACGTCTTTTCCGCCGCTTATCTCTCTTTCTCAGCTTCCTCGTTGCAATATTCCCAATATCCATTCCCAAAAGCTCATCTTTATCCCTCCCTTGCATGTTTTCAAAAAACATACCATTTGGAAGGGAAAAAGTCCGTCGAACCTTGTCAGGCAAGTCCGACCTATTCCGACAGCGAAATCATCTCATCCATCTTTTCGCCATATTAATCAAAAACTCCGCGTTCGTCGGCCTGCCGGTAACCTGACTCCACTCATATGGATACCATTTCCGCAGCTTCTGCTCATATTCGCGCAGCCATACCCGTTCAATACTCTTTCGAATATTTACCTCCACGTTCGAACTGTTTGTATTATAAATGCCCGCCACATAAGGATACACCTGCTTTGTGACGCTGATTTCCTCGTCTCCTGAGAGCGCGATGAAATGAATGGCATCCACGCATTGATTCGTCCCCTGCTTTTTAGACAGAAATCCCATTTCCTTCAACACATCCCGAATATTTTTCTTATACGGCTCACTTTCGTTTTGTGCATTCAGTTCGTCTGCATGCGCTCCCGCCTTTTTCATCGTTTCCAACTCGGAATACACAATTTCAAGAGTTGCAAGAGGCTTCTCCAACGCAAGTTCCGTGCCGTCTTTTGCAAAAAAAGAATCCACGCCCAATCCGCGAATCGCGTCGTGAATCTTTTTCGAATTTACTTTGGTGACCGCCAGGATAAGCGGTTTTTCTATTTGTAATTTCCGTAACTCCCCTAAGAAAATAATCCCATTGCTTCCGCCCAGTTCCAAGTCAAGCAAAATCGCGTCCACCGGTATTGTTTGTACGATCCGCAAAGCCTCTTGTACGTCATCCGTCTCTCCGGCTAAACGCAAGCTATGGTATTTTTCCCTCATCAGCCTTTTATACTTTTCCCTGATTTCCACTTCGTCTTCCACGATTAAAATTCTCGTATCCAAAACCGCTAACTCCTCTCTTGTACATTCCCATTCTCTTTAGGAACTGTAAAAAAATAACTTTTAAATAATGCGCAGGATTTTTCTTCGATAGCGCAGCTCAAAAATCAGGCGCATAGCGGGCTATGTAACTGATTTTTGAGCCGCGCTATCGGAGGAAAAGACCAGCAATATGAAAAGTTATTTTTGGACAGTTCCTTAGTTGCTTATATCGTAATAATGTTACCATAATTTCCCAACCCGAACAACCATCCTCTTACTCGTTATTTATGTATAGAAGAAAACAGCGATACCCATTTTCCCGATATTCTCGTCCTGAACATACAAGTCTGCTGACGCAAACAGCACCGCAAAAGCCGATTGTTTCATACACTGCACGCTCACAATCGCCGTCCTTTTCCATCAAATATCAGCCGAACCGTCTTGGTAAAGGCTTGGCTCGAAAGATTTTGGTCCAGAAAAAAGCTGACACCATACTTGTCCATAAACAGAAAAACATCAGCCAGCCCATGTCCCGTGCCGTCCGTCGTCACGCCCCGCTCCCCCAGTCGCTCCAGTATGTACTTCGGAAACATTGCCCCATTATCGGATAAAGAAATCTCATATTCCGCCTCCTGATTGTATCCCATGCAAATCAGGATTCTGCCCCCACCCTCTTGTTTTAAAACCGCTTTTTCCGCATTGCGGTAAAGGTCTCCAAACATTTGTAGAAACAGACCGATTTCTATTTTCTGCTCCTTAAAAAGCGCATCTATCCTGGCTCGAACAATAACGTCCACTTTCACGCCCTCTTGTGCCGCCTTGCCCAAATACTCCTCCAACATACTGTCAAACAAGGTACTTCCGGTCGGCGCAAATGTTTTAGCCGAAAATATTTCCGCCTGCGTCATTTCTCTGTCCGCGCGGCAGACCGCCTTAAGCTCCGCCATGATTTTGGCCGTTTCCTCCGAATTTTCCGACAAATCCTCCATCTTTTTCAAGGCTCTTCCCACCGTGGGCAACACCTCCCGCATGCGGTGCTCATATCTCACCAACTCCCGCACCCGTTTTTCTTCCATTTTCTTATCCAACATCCACAAGGCACAAATGACCACGGCAAAGAAAAACGAAAAGGCATAGAGAGGATATATTTCTCTTCTTTTTCCATCACTCGCAACAAATGCCACTACCACGACTTCGGCAAACAATAAAAGAAGCGTCATGCCGGCCTCGGCAATGGAAAATCCTTTTTTCCTGGGTAAACGACGCGGTCTTTTTTGTAACACTAAAAACATACAAAAAAGGGACACATAAATCACAATGATTGTCCCATCCCGCCAAATTTGATAATTTTCTCCCGGTGAGCACCCTTGCAGCACAAAAGAAATAAGGGCGCCCAAAATACTCGCCACGTCCAGAATCACATAGACGATGAGCAAATACATAAAGTGACGCCCCAATTCTTTTTTACAATAAAAAGCAATATATAAACACAAAATGCTCACTTCAAGTGCATAACGAATGCCCGGATTTTCAAAAAAGAACATTCTCACAGATACGCACAGCAACACCACGAGCAGGGTCATAATCCGATGCTTCCACGTCTTTTTTATCCATCCTTCCCCCGCCAGCGTAAAAAGTCCGGTCAATATCACCATGATTTTCATCCATCCCAGCACTACTACCATAGATTCACCTTTCCTTACAAAAAATAAGCAGCATCATTTCCGCCTTATCCTACATCCATGCCTTCCTAAAAATCTAATTCTATTGTATCACAAGATATGCGAAATACAATCAACATTTATATTTTTCTAATCCACCAATCGAGTAGAGAAGATTTATCTTCTCTACTCGCGCGCCGGGACAGGCTGCGTAAGCAGCATATACCTTTCTGTCCCGTATGCATAAAAAGAACCGGCAGATTTCTCCACCGGTTCTTCCTTCACTTATCTTCCAATCCACTCCTTATTCATCTGTCGCGCGTGCCGCAATCTCCTTCTCCTGCACGTCTGACGGTGCCTGCTCGTATCTCGCGAAGGTATACTCATAAGTACCCCTGCCGCCCGTCATGGAACGAAGGATGGTGCAATATCCGAACAATCCCGTCATCGGAATGTCGGCCTCAATTACCTGCTTGCCGCCGGCAATCGGATTCATGCCAAGCACGCGGCCGCGTCTCTTATTCAAGTCGCCCATCACGTCACCAGTGTAGCTGTCCGGAACCGTCACTTTCAAAGAAGCAATTGGCTCAAGCAATACCGGCGAAGCTTCCATAAATCCTTTCTTGAAAGCCTGAATCGTCGCCGTCTTAAATGCCATTTCCGAAGAATCCACCGGATGGTAGGATCCATCATAAAGGATGGCCTTCACGCCGACTACCGGATATCCGGCCAGGGGGCCTTTCACCACGGATTCCTGAAGTCCCTTTTCCACGGCCGGGAAGTAGTTCTTCGGCACCGCGCCGCCGACAACCATTTCCTCAAATACATACGGAACGCTCATGTCGCCCGACGGTTCAAATTTCATCTTGACATGCCCGTACTGGCCATGTCCGCCGGACTGCTTCTTATACTTGGTATCCACGTCGGAATTCTTGCGGATGGTCTCGCGAAATGCCACCTTCGGCATCTCCAACGTAATTTCCACTTTATACCTCGCCGCCAGCTTGCTAGCCACGATTTCCAGATGCTGGTCGCCCATGCCGTACAACAAGGACTGACGGTTCTCACTGTCGCTGACC
>CATLEQ010000322.1 GCA_949915905.1 uncultured Lachnospiraceae bacterium
AGATTATGTCATTGCGAATGACGGCCTGGAAGACGGCGTTATGGAGGATGGTGACCCGGAAGATAATGCCGCCGGGGAGCCTCTGGCGGTGATTGATGAAATCAAGGGCGTGCTGCGTAGTTTGGAGTACGTTTCGGCTCCGGTCGGCGTGCACCTTGCACAGGCAAAATGCTATGCCTATATTTACGCGAAGGAAAACGGACTGGGTCGGATCGGCGTCCAGATGACGTACTGTCAGATTGAGACGGAAGAGATCAAGAGGTTTCGCCAGCTTTTTGAATTTGCGGAATTGGAAGCGTGGTTCCTTGAATTGGTTGCGGCCTATGAAAAATGGGCGGTTTTTCAAATACGGTGGCGTGAAAAGCGCAATCGTTCCATCAAGGAGTGCGAGTTCCCGTTTCCTTATCGGGAGGGACAGCGGGAATTGGTGTCGTCCGTCTATCGAACCATTTTGCGGAAAAAGAAGTTGTTCATTCAGGCTCCGACCGGAGTGGGAAAAACGATGGCGACCGTCTTTCCGGCCGTGCGCGCGGTCGGGGAAGGACTGGGGGAAAAGATTTTTTATCTTACCGCCAGAACCGTCACGCGCACGGTGGCGGAGCAGGCGTTTGAGACCTTACATATGCAAGGACTTTCCTACAAGGTCATCACGTTGACGGCCAAGGAGAAAATTTGTTTCTGCGAAGAGACGGAGTGCAATCCTGACGCGTGCCCCTATGCGAAAGGGCATTATGATCGGGTGAATGATGCGGTGTATGACATGTTGCAGACGACGGGGAAGATGACCCGCGAGGCATTGAAACAGCAGGCGAAGAAATACCGGGTATGTCCGTTTGAGATGGCACTTGACGTGTCGGTGTGGGTAGATGCCATTATTTGTGATTATAATTACGTGTTTGACCCGGACGCGCATTTGAAGCGTTTCTTTTCCGAAGGGGGAAAGGGCGAATACATTTTTTTGATTGACGAGGCACATAACCTGGTGGAGCGGGGGAGAAGCATGTACAGCGCGCAGATTGTCAAAGAGCGCGTGATGGAAATACGCCGGATGGTAAAGCATACGGATCCAAAGCTGGCAAAGCGTCTGGAGGAGTGCAACAAACAGTTGCTGGCCTTGAAAAAGGAATGTGAAACGTATCAAGTGCTTGACAGCGTCTCCCACATTGCATTAAAATTAATGAATGTGATGTCTGAATTGGAGCGGTATTTGGAAGAAACGCAGAACCAGGAAAAGCGGGATGAGGTGTTGGATTTCTATTTCCAGGTGCGCACGTTTTTAAATATCTATGAAGGCCTGGATGAAAATTATAAAATATACACGGAGCTGGGAGCGGACGGATGGTTTCGGTTAAATTTATTTTGCGTGAATCCCGCGGCGAATTTAAACCGATATTTGAGCCAGGGAAACAGCACGGTTTTTTTCTCTGCCACTTTGTTGCCGGTTCATTATTATAAAAAATTACTTAGTGTGGAGAAGGATGACTATGCAATTTATGCGCAGTCTTCGTTTCCGAGGCAAAACAGGCTTTTGCTGATTGGAACTGACGTGAGTACAAAGTACACCCGCAGGGGTCCGAAAATGTATGAAAGAATCGCGGAATATATTCTGCGGGCCGTGGAGGGCCGAACCGGAAATTATATGGCGTTTTTTCCGTCTTATCGCTTCATGGAAGATGTGTATGCGTGTATACAATCCGTGCCGAAGGCAGAAGGACAGATAGAAATCGTCCTGCAGTCGCAGTTCATGGGAGAGGAGGCCAGGGAAATTTTTCTGGAAACCTTCGAGGAGGAACGGTCGAACACATTAATCGGATTTTGCGTGATGGGCGGTATTTTTTCGGAAGGCATTGATTTGACGGCGGAGCGCCTGATCGGTGCCATCATCGTGGGGACGGGATTGCCGCAGGTGTGTAACGAGCGGGCGATTTTGAAACAGTGGTTTGACGAAGGCGGCATGTCGGGGTTTGACTATGCATACCTGTACCCGGGAATGAACAAGGTTTTGCAGTCGGCCGGGCGGGTAATACGCACGGAAGAAGACAAGGGCATGATTCTTTTGTTGGACGAGCGGTTTTTAGACCGCCGGTACCTGGAAACGTTTCCGAGGGAGTGGAATGATTTTGCGGTTTGCAGATTTGACACGGCGGGGCAGGCACTGCGTGCTTTCTGGAGCCGGGTTGAGGAAGAACCGTAAGGCGGAAGGGATACAAAGATGAAAGAGGAAGAAAAGTAAGTTTCGAAGGGAGAGAAGCGGTTTGAAAGAGAAATTGACGAAAAGTGACGTGGAAAAAATCGAGGCGGAGATCGAGCACCGCAAGCTGGTCGTGCGCAAGGAGGCGATTGCCGCGGTCAAGGAGGCGCGCGCACACGGGGACTTGAGCGAGAATTTTGAGTACCATGCGGCGAAGAAAGATAAAAACAGTAATGAAAGCCGGATTCGTTATCTGGAAAAAATGTTGAAGACCGCGGAAATCGTGGATGAGTACTCGGGCGAGGACGAGGTGGGAATCAATAACGGGGTGGAGCTTTATATGGAAGACGACGATGAGACGGAAAGCTATCGCCTGGTCACTTCCGTGCGCGGAAATTCGCTCAATGGCCTTATCAGCATTGACTCTCCGCTGGGAAAGGCCGTTCTGGGGAAAAAATTGAATGACCGCGTGTACGTCAGGGTAAATGATTCTTACGGCTATTATGTGGTCATCAAAAAAATCATCAAGACAAATGACGAGTCGGATGACCAAATCCGCAGGTTTTGATGCGGATTTCGAATACAGGAACGCCAGAAGCGGCGATGGGCGATTTATGTGTATTATTTGATTTGGACGGGACGATTACGGACTCGGCGGAAGGGATTATCAACAGCGTGTGTTACGCGCTAGAGAAATATGGGCGGAAGGTGGAGGACAAGGAAAGTCTGAAATGCTTCGTGGGGCCGCCGCTGCAAAGGCAGTTTGAACTTTATGCGGGTGTTTCCGAGGCGGAGGGGGCGAGACTTGTCGAGCTTTATCGGGAATATTATACGACAAAGGGGATTTTTGAAAATCAGGTGTATGAGGGAATCATAGAGACTGTAAAAAAGCTGAGGCAGGAAGGTGTGCACACTTGTATCGCCACTTCCAAGCCGGAGGTGTTTGCCAAAAGGATTGCCGTGCATTTTGGGTTTGATTCTTGCTTTGAATTTATCGGAGGCAGTTTGTTAGACGGCGGCAGGGTGAAAAAGGCCGACGTCATTGCCTACGTGCTGGAATGCGGCGGTGTGAAGGACAAGGGCCGCGTGTGGATGGTGGGAGACCGCGAACATGACATTTTGGGGGCGAGAGAGGCGGGGATTCACTCCGTAGGCGTACTTTACGGGTATGGGAGCCGCCAGGAACTTGAAACGGCGGGTGCGGAATATATTGTAGAGAACCCGGAGGACATTTTGGGGGTTGTTTTTGCCCCAAAAACTGCTATAATGATGTAGAAGTAGAAGGAGTTACTATTCACCGGCCTACGGCCGCGATAGTAACGGTATTCGGCCGTTTAAAATCGTTTACGCGATGGCCGAAATGCCCAATCGGCATCGTCGCTTTATCGAACGGAGGCCGTGCGGCGGGGCGTACAGCCCCGCGAATAGTACAGAAACAGGATGCGTTCTTAGGATACCCAAGGGGGCGAGCAATCTAAGGAGGAAAGAGATACATGGATATCCGAAATAGAAGGAAGGGCAATACTACCCGCTTTTTGATTGGAAGTTTTACGCTTCTGCTGCTGATTAGCGCGGCTGGCTTTTTATATCTGGGCTTTTACATGAGCAGGGTCAGCAAGGATGCCATCGACAAGGTGGGCGATTTGTACATGGCGGGCATAAACGAACAGATTTCCGCCCATTTCCAGACACTTATGGAATTGAAGCTGGAGCAGGCGGAGACGGCGGTGGAAGTGGTTTCTAACGATTCGGGCGAATTGGATCAATTGTATGAGGAATTAGTCTATCGGGTTCGTGTCAGAAATTTTGACTATCTTGCACTCTGCTCGGAGACGGGCGAACTGCAGATGATTTATGGGGAGCAAATTCGGCTTGCAGATCCGGAACCATTTTTTGCGTCATTGCGGCATGGGGACAAGAAGGTCGCAGTGGGCAAGGACGCGTCTGACAACGAGGTGGTGTTATTCGGCATTCATGCGGAGTATCCGATGGAAAACGGCGGGAAAAGCATGGCGATGGTCGTGGCTCTCCCGATAGAATATATCAGTGCAAGGCTTAATACAAATGGTGAGAACTCTTTGATGACATCCATGATTATCCGCGAGGACGGAAGCTTCATCGTAAGCAGCATGGAAGGCTATAAGGATTATTTCAGCAGTTTGTACGAGCGATATGAAGAGGAGGATTCGGAGAAGATAGATGCATACATTAAAGAACTTTCTGATGCCATGAGGCGGAAGGTGGATTATGACACGATTTTGGATTTAGAAGGGAGCAGGCAGCAAATTTATTGTACTTCCCTACCGTATTCGGAATGGCATCTGATGACGGTACTACCGTTTGGAC
>CATLEQ010000323.1 GCA_949915905.1 uncultured Lachnospiraceae bacterium
CTGACACCTCGATTTGCACATTTTTTAGTTGTATTTGCGCTTTCTAGCAGCTTCAGACTTTTTCTTACGTCTTACGCTTGGCTTCTCGTAATGCTCTCTTTTACGAATCTCCTGTTGGATACCAGCCTTCGCGCAGTTTCTTTTGAATCTGCGTAAAGCACTATCTAACGTCTCGTTTTCTTTCACGATTACATTTGACATAGTCTCACACCTAACCTCCCCTCCAGCCTGGTATTGTGCATCATACGACTGTTCGGGTATATTTATTGCACTAAGATAAATTATAACATATTTTTCCGTCACGTCAACCTTTTTCTTTGGAAATCTTGCGAAAAATTCTTTACGCCAACTGTTCTGCCAGCACTTCCGCCGCTTTCTTCAGTGCGTCCGGGATGCCGGCCGGGTTCTTGCCGCCCGCCTGCGCCATGTTCGGCCTTCCGCCGCCACCGCCGCCGACGCACGCCGCAATTGCCTTGATTAAATTTCCCGCATGTGCCCCCTTCTTCATCGCGCCGTCCGTCGCGGTTACCATCAAGCTTACCTTGCCGTCATTTCCAGAGGCCAATACCACGACACCCTCACCGAGCTTGTCCCGCATCTGGTCGCCCAGTTCACGCAGTCCGTTCATGTCCACGCCGTCAAGCCGTGCCGCCAAAAGCTTCACGCCCGCGACCTCCTGCACCTGGTTCATGATGTCGCCCGCCGCGCTCTGCGCCATTTTACTCTTTAAGCTTTCCACTTCTCCGTGAAGTGCCTTGTTCTCAGACAACAAATGATTAATCTTGTCACCAAGCTGTTCCGGTGTCGCCTTGAGAAGCTTCGCCGCGTCATGCAGCTGCTTTTCCAATTTATCATAATAGTTCAAAAGTCCTTCCGAGGTCAACGCCTCGATACGGCGCACGCCCGCCGCCACGCCGGTCTCGGAGATAATCTTCATCGCCATGATGTCCGCCGTGTTCGCCACATGGGTTCCGCCGCAGAACTCAATGGAGAAATCACCCATGTTGACCACGCGCACGATGTCACCGTATTTTTCTCCAAACAACGCTTGCGCGCCCGTCTTTCTCGCTTCCTCGATCGGCATGTTCTTGATATCCACCAGAAGACCCTTACGGATGTTCTCATTTACAATCTGCTCCACTTTCTCGAGTTCTTCCGCCGTCAAAGCAGAAAAATGGGTGAAGTCGAAACGCAGCCTATCCTCGTTTACGCTAGAACCGGCCTGCTCGACATGCGTTCCCAACACGGTACGCAACGCTTTTTGCAATAAGTGCGTCGCGCTGTGGTTTCTGGCGGAAAGTGCCCGTTTCCTTGCATCTACGGAAAGCTCCGCCATATCTCCCACCTTGATCATGCCCTTCACGACCTTGCCGACATGGCCGATTTTTCCGCCGAGCAACTTGATGGTGTCCTCCACCTGAAATTCACCTTCCGCGGTACAAATCACGCCGGTATCGGCCTCCTGGCCGCCGCTGGTCGCATAAAACGGTGTCTCGTTCACAAACACGGTTCCCCGCTCTCCATCCGAAAGGGCGTCCGCACGCTCCGTATCCGTCGTCAACACGGTAATTTCAGACTTATATGTCAGGTGGTCATATCCCACGAACCTGCTGGTCACGCTCGGGTCAATCGACTCATAGACCGTCACGTCGGCTCCCATATAATTGGTCACTTCCCTAGCCTCACGCGCCGTCTTGCGCTGGATTTCCATCGAGGCCTTAAAGCCTTCCTCGTCGACATCCATGCCCTTTTCCGCCAGAATTTCCAACGTCAAATCAAGCGGGAAGCCATACGTGTCATAGAGACGGAACGCCTTCTCTCCCTCAAGCGTCTTTACCTGATTTTTCTCCATCTCGGCCGTCAAATCACCCAAAATGCTCAAGCCCTGGTCAATCGTCTTGTTAAATTGCTCCTCTTCCTTGGCAATCACCTTGAGAATGAAATCCTTTTTCTCCTCCAGCTCCGGATACCCCTCTTTTGAGCCTTCAATGACGGTCTGGGAAAGAATCGGCAAAAAGCTTCCCTCAATACCAAGCAATCTTCCATGACGGCAGGCGCGGCGCAAAAGCCTGCGCAAAACATAGCCCCTGCCCTCGTTCGAAGGCATGATGCCATCGGAAATCATAAACGTGACGGAGCGCACGTGATCCGTGATGACACGGATGGAAACGTCGTTCGCATCATTGCTCCCATACACTTTTGAAGCCAGCGTGCAGACATGGTCACGCAATGCCTTGACCGTGTCCACGTCAAAAATCGAATCCACGTCCTGCACGACGGAGGCCAGACGCTCCAGTCCCATGCCGGTGTCGATATTTTTCTGCACAAGCTCCGTATAATGTCCGTTTCCGTCATTTTCAAACTGGGTAAAGACATTGTTCCAGATTTCCATGTAACGGTCACAGTCGCACCCCACCGTACATCCCGGCTTGCCGCAGCCGTACTTTTCCCCGCGGTCATAATAAATCTCCGAACACGGGCCGCAAGGGCCGCTGCCGTGCTCCCAGAAATTGTCCTCCTTGCCGAACTTGAAAATGCGTTCCGCCGGAATCCCCATCTTCTTATTCCAGATTTCAAATGCTTCGTCGTCATTTTCATAGACGGACGGATACAGTCTGTCAGGATCCAATCCCACGGTCTCGGTCAAAAATTCCCAAGACCAGGCAATCGCCTCCTCCTTAAAATAATCCCCGAACGAGAAATTGCCGAGCATCTCGAAAAACGTGCCGTGGCGCGCCGTCTTTCCCACGTTTTCAATATCGCCCGTGCGGATGCACTTCTGGCACGTGGTCACACGCCGCCTCGGCGGAATCTCCTGCCCCGTAAAGTAGGGCTTTAACGGTGCCATTCCCGAATTAATCAGCAGAAGGCTTTTATCATTGTGCGGCACCAGCGAAAAACTCTTCATCGCCAGGTGCCCCTTTCCCTCAAAAAACTCCAGAAACATTTTTCTTAATTGGTTTACTCCGTATGGCTGCATTTGCCTTATCCTCCATATTTTTTATTCTCGCGAGCAACAAGCCAAGCGGCCATGCTTGCATGGACATTTGGCGACTGCCGCGAGGGCGCCAGCCGCAGCCGCAAAGCGGCATATTTCCTTATGCGGCTGTGCGCATCCTCGTATATTGTGAGGCAAATGTTTTTGCCTCACAATATATCTCGCATCATCATAACACAGCTCGTCCTTTATTTCAACTTGTTTTATCCTGTAAAAAGCGTTGTGCGTAATAGACGGACTGCATGGCATCCTTCCCATAAAAGTCCGCCCCGATCATGTCGGCATATTCCTGATTTAAAACTGCCCCGCCAACCATCACCTTGCAATCAGGGGCTTCTTTTCGAAGCAGCTTTATCGTCTCTTCCATACTGACCACCGTCGTCGTCATCAGGGCGCTAAGTCCCACCAGACGGACATTTTGTGCCTTCACGGCCTCGATGACCTTTTCCGCGGGCACGTCCTTCCCTAAGTCGATCACGTCAAAGTTATAATTCTCCAAAAGTACCTTGACAATGTTTTTTCCAATGTCGTGGATGTCCCCTTTCACGGTGGCGAGTACGATTTTTTCTTTTTTCTCCTCGGACCGCGCACTTCCCTCCATCGATTCCCGCAAAACGGCGAACGCGCTTTTTGCCGCCTCCGCGCTCATCAAAAGCTGCGGCAGAAAGACGGTTCCCTCCTCAAATCCTTTTCCGACAAAATCAAGGGCCGGAATCAGATGGGCGTTGATGATGTCGAGCGGCTCATTTTCTTTCAAAAGCTCTTTTGCGGCCAGACCCGCTTCGTCCTTCATCCCCTTTTCGATTACCCGGCGAAGCGTCATGCCCCCGCCGCGTCCTTTCGCCGTGCCGGTTGCATTTTCTCCGGCAACCGCCCCTTTTGCGCCTGCCGCGTTTTTTCCCACGTCCGCCGCGCCCGATGTTCCTACGGCGATTGGCGTCATCGTGGTCGTCATGGTCATCCCGCCATACTTCGAAATATAATTTCCACAATTGTCATCCAGATTCATCAAAGCGTGGTATGCATCATACGCACGCATCATGTCCTCGGACGCAGGATTGATAATGCCCGAACTCAAGCCATTGTAAAGGGCCATCGTGTAAAATGCGGCATTGATGACGGGTCGCATCGGCAAGCCAAAGGAAATGTTGGACACGCCGAGCACCGTGTGCACGCCGACCTCGTTTCGAAGTCTTCGAATCGTCTCCAGGGTCACGATGGCTCCCTTGGCCTCTGAACTGATCGTCATCGCCAGGCCGTCCATGACCAGGTCCCTTTTCTCAATCCCGTATTTGGCCGCCTCCGCTATGATTTTATGGGCAATGGCGATTCTTCCGTCCGCCGTCTCGGGAATCCCGTCCTCATCCAGCAAAAGGGCCACCACGACCCCGCCGTATTTTTGGATCAACGGGAATACACTGTCCATGGATTCTTGTTTTCCGCTGACGGAATTGACCATCGCCTTGCCGTTATAAATCCGCAGTGCCGCCTCCATCGCCGTCATGTCAACCGTGTCAATCTGCAGCGGCAGGCTG
>CATLEQ010000324.1 GCA_949915905.1 uncultured Lachnospiraceae bacterium
TCCTGCCAGCCCCAGGTCCAGATAATCATCCGGATTCTGTCCGGTCTTCTTCGCGTCATGGAACGCCCAGATAAACCCAATCAACATCGAGCAGCCGATAATGATGCCATAATAGGCAATCTCGAAACCAAATACGGAGATGGATTTTCCCACATGCTCCAGATAGATTCCCAGATTCGGGAAGCTAATGTCATAATGCATAATTTATTGCCCCTTCTTACTATACGGTATGAATCAAAAAATTTCCCCCCACGATACCCTCGGATTGCTACGCACTTCATGCTCTTCCAATCTACACATTGAATCGGAACAAAATAATGTCCCCGTCTTGTACCACGTAGTCCTTCCCCTCCAGGCGAACCAGGCCTTTTTCTTTTGCCGCCGCGTGCGTCCCGCAAGCCATCAAATCATCATAGCTTACAATCTCCGCGCGGATGAATCCCCGCTCGAAATCGGAATGAATCTTTCCGGCCGCCTGCGGCGCCTTCGTACCGGCCTTGATCGTCCATGCGCGCACCTCCGGCTCCCCTGCCGTCAGATAACTAATCAAGCCAAGCAAGCGATAGCTCGCCTTAATCAACTTTTCCAGACCCGACTCGGAAAGTCCCAAATCCTCCAAAAACATCTTCTTTTCTTCATCCTCCAGCTCGGCAATCTCCTGCTCAATCTGGGCGCAGACGACAAACACTTCGCAGCCTTCCTCTGCCGCGTACCCGCGCACCGCTTGTACGCCCGCGTTTGAAACCGCGTCATCCGCCAAATCCTCTTCCGCCACGTTTGCCGCAAAAATGACCGGCTTGGCGGTCAGCAAATTGTAATCCGCCATCCAGGCAATCTCGTCCTCGTCATCCGTCGTGAAGCTTTTCGCCATCCTGCCTTCTTCCAGGTGTGCCTTAATCCGCTTCTGCAGCTCCAGTTCCTTGGCCGCCGCCTTGTCATTTCTCGACACCTTCGTTGTCTTGGCAATCCGCCGCTCCAAAATCTCCAAATCTGAAAAAATCAGTTCCAAATTAATCGTCTCGATATCCCGAAGCGGATTAATGCTGCCGTCCACATGTACAATGTTGCTGTCCTCAAAGCAGCGCACCACGTGCACGATGGCATCCACCTCACGGATATTGGCCAAGAACTGGTTGCCCAGGCCTTCTCCCTTGGACGCGCCTTTCACCAGACCCGCGATATCGACAAATTCAATCGCCGCCGGGACAATCCTGCGCGTGTGGTACATCTCTCCCAATACGTCCAGACGTTTGTCCGGCACCGCCACCACGCCCACGTTCGGGTCAATGGTACAGAACGGGTAGTTGGCTGACTCTGCCCCCGCCTTTGTCAAAGAGTTAAAAAGCGTACTTTTGCCGACATTCGGCAAACCTACTATGCCTAATTTCATAACTTATATATCCTCCTTTAATCCCGCGTCTCCATCAGCACGACAATACTGCTTAACGTCTTCGGGAATGTAATCTCTACTTCGTCTTCTGCATATTCATTGCTCACGCATAGGCTGTCATACGGGGTCAATGTATGATCCGTGAGTGGGTACTTCGCTCCCTTGATGGAAAAATATTCCACCGTCGTTCCTAACGGAAATACGGAAAAATAAGGGCCGAATGCCTCTTCCCTCCTCAGGGTGATTCCATGTTCAATCAGCCGGATCCGATTGTGCGCGTCCACAAGGAACGCCTCGGCTCCCGCGTCCAACGCGATTTTCAATATCTGGACGTTGCTCCAAATATGGTCAATACGACTGCCGGTACCGCCAAGTATCAAGATTTTTTTTCTACCCAGACTCAAGGCCAGTCGAAGTGCGATTTCCGTATCGGAAAAATCCTTGACCGGGTCGAACTGCCGAATCGGCACGTTCACCTGCTCTTTATAATAGGAAACCATCTCCTCCGGCGTACTGTCAAAATCCCCGACAATATAGTCCGGCTCGACATGATGTTCATAAAGAAACATAAGCCCGCTGTCCGCCGCGATGACAAATTCCATGTGCTCGTCATTTAAGACGTGCAACGCAAACTCTTCTTCAATGGTTCCACCGCTTACAATCACCGTATACTTGTCCATCCCAACCTCTCACTCATTCCTCTTGAAACAATTTCATATATCCTGCCACGTTTTCCGCGATATCTCCCCGAAACACGGTAGAACCGCTGACAATCACGTTGGCTCCCGCGTCCAGCACTTCTTTTACATTGGCATGACAGACACCGCCGTCCACCTCGATATCCGTCTCAAGCCCCTGCGCCTCAAGCATGGAACGCAACGCGCGAATCTTGTCAAACGTCTGCGGTATGAACGCCTGGCCGCCGCTTCCCGGCTCCACGGACATCAAAAGAAACATGTCCGCCTGGTGAAGATAAGGCCTAAGCGCCTCCACGTCGGTCGATGGATTGATGACCAGCCCCGCCTTCACGCCACATGCATGAATCGCATCAAGCGTCTCTTGTAAATTTTCGCACGCCTCGTAGTGCACCGTCAGAATATCCGCACCGGCCTTTGCAAATTCCTCGATGTAACGTATCGGCTCCATAATCATCAGATGCACGTCCAACGTAAGTTCCGTCGCACCCTTCAAAGACTGCAGCACGGGCAGCCCAAATGAAATATTATGCACGAACACCCCGTCCATCACGTCAAAATGTAAATACGCAGCTCCGTTCTTCTCACAAGTTTCAATTTGTTCCCCCAGTACCTTAAAATCCGCCGCCAAAATTGACGGTGACAAGATTCTCCTCATTTTTCAATCCCTCTTTTATCTTTGTATCCTGGCTTAATACTTTTTCCTGCCTTGCAGTTCCCCATATAATTCCGTATAGTCACGATAGCGTATTTGATGTATCTCCCCACGCTCCACCGCCCGTTTTACCGCGCAGTCCGGCTCGTGGATATGGTCACATCCCTGATAACGACAGTTCCCTTCAAATGGTGCAAATTCGCGGAAACAATATTTTAACTCTTCTTTTTCCATATCACTGACATACAGCGAACTGAATCCCGGCGTGTCCATGATATAGGACTCCCCGTCAATCGCTATCAGTTCCGAATGTCTGGTCGTGTGCTTTCCGCGCGCAATTTTCTTGCTGATGTCCCCGGTCTCCATCTGTACGTCCGACTGCAAAAGGTTAATCAACGAAGACTTCCCCACGCCGGACGGACCGGCAATCACCGTCGTCTTTCCCTTCAACAGTTGCTTTACCTTTTCTATGTTACGCTTTTCCTTGGCACTGATTAATACAATGGGGTATCCGCAGGCGCGATAAGTCGCCGCCACCTCTGCCGTCTGTTCCTCCGTCGCGATATCTTCCTTATTAAAACCAAGGACGGTTGGAATTTCTTTTCGCTCCATCATCACCAGAAACCGATCCAGCAAATTAAAATGCGGCTCCGGCTGCGTTATCGCGAAAACGACCAATGCCTGGTCGACATTGGCCACGGCAGGGCGGACAAGCTCGTTCTTGCGGGGAAGCACCGCCGTAATGTTTCCCGTCTTTTCCTCCTCGTCAATCACTTCCAACGCTACGTCATCACCCACGAGCGGCTTCATCTTCTCCTTGCGAAACACGCCCCGCGCCTTACATTCATAAAGACCGGATTCCGCCACGCTCACGTAGTAGAATCCGGCAATTCCTTTTATAATCTTTCCCTGCATGAAAGTCTACTCTCCGTCATAATACATTTCCCTATAACGTCTCGCGGGCGTAATTTTTAATTACTCTCCTAGTTCCGTTTCCGACTCATCGGAATCCGAATCCCTCTACTCTGATTCTGACCTTGGCCCCGTACTGACAATGATTCTTACTGAAGAGCCTTTTTCCAATTGACTTCCACTTGCATACTCCTGGTCTATTACGAGGCCTGCCGCCTCGCCGTTATCCGACGGCTGGGACGTAACCGCTCCAAGCTTCAGCCCCCGGCTCTCCAACGCCTGCCTTGCCTGGTCCTCCGTCATCTTATACAGAGAAGGAACCTCCGCATATTCCGTCCTCTTGCCCAGACTCACGACCAATTCAACCGTGCTGCCTTTTGCCACACGCGTGCCGCTTCCCGGTGACTGGCTGATGACCATGCCTTCCGCAATGCTGTCGTGATTTTCCTCTCTGGTTCGAACGCTGAATCCCGAATCATTCAAAATCCTTCTCGCATCATCGACGCTTCGGCCTTCCACAGATGGCACTTCCACGTTTTCCATGCCGAGACTCACATAAACCTTGATATGCACCCCTTTCTCGACCTCGCTGCCCTCTATCGGATCTGTCCCAATTACTTTGCCCGCCTCGACAAAATCATCATACTTTGTTTCTATATCCGCAACAAGACCTTTCTCTTTCAACAGACGTTTCGCTTCATTCTCTGTTTTTCCGACCACATTGGGAACATCCGTTTTTTCCTTTCCACAGCTAATATAAACCTTTATCTCCGAATTTTTCTCGACCATTTCTCCAGCAGCTGGTTCCGTTCGAATAATTTTATTTTCCTCAAC
>CATLEQ010000325.1 GCA_949915905.1 uncultured Lachnospiraceae bacterium
CACCTCCGCCTTGTCCAAATATTGCTGCATATTGTCATTCATATTTTTTGTCCTCTTTTCACTAAATATAGGGAAGTTCTTTTCGCTAAGCTCAAGCTTCGCCTACGGCTTTGCGACATCCACTCAACTAGGCTCGTGAAACACCTCGCCAAGTTTCGGGATGGGCTTTCTCGCTAAATTCGCGCTTTGCGCTCATTAAGCGTTCAATGCCAGTTGCTTTTGGTCAACTCCGATAGTCCGCATTGATATCAATGTAGCCGTGTGTCAAATCGCATCCCCACGCGGTCGTCTCTGCCTCGCCGGATTTCAAATCGACAATCGCCGTCACTTCCGGCTGTGACAAAATATGGGTCGCCTCCGCCTCGTCAAAGGGAAGTCCCCGGCCGTCTTTTGTAATCTGTATCGTCCCGGCCGCGCTCCTAAAAAACAAATCCACCTTCTGCGGGTCAAACTGTGCGCCGGAATATCCCAGGGCACAGAGAATCCTCCCCCAGTTTGCATCATGCCCGGCAATTGCCGTCTTGGTCAGGTTTGACCCTATGACGGACTTCGCCAATATTTTCGCCTGACCTCTTTCTGCCGCATGAATGACCTTCACCTCGAACAATGCCGTGGCACCTTCCCCGTCCCCGGCCATTTTCTTTGCCAGCGTCTCATTGACATAGTGCAGTGCCTTTACAAACTTTTTATAATCCTTCGTTCCGTAATGGATTTTCTTATTTCCGGCCAGGCCATTTGCCAGAACCAGCACCGTGTCATTCGTCGAAGTGTCCCCGTCCACGGAAATCATGTTGTAGGTCTCCTCCACGTCCGCACGCAATGCCTTCACAAGTGCCTTTTTACTGATGGCCGCATCCGTGGTAATATAGGAAAGCATCGTACACATGTTCGGATGTATCATGCCGGAGCCCTTGGCCATGCCGCCGACCGTCACCGTCCGCCCGCCAATCTCCACCGTCACCGCCACTTCCTTCTCCACGGTATCCGTCGTCATGATGGCTTTCGCCGCCTGGTGTCCCGCCTCGATTCCCTCCGCCTTTGCCTTCGCCAGAAGTTCGATTCCGTTTTCCACCTTGTCCATCGGAAGCTGCATGCCAATCACGCCCGTGGAGCCAATCAGTACGCCGTCCGCCTCAACGCCCAATACTTTCGCGGCCTTTTTGGCGGTCGCCTTACAATAGGAATCCCCCTCTTCTCCCGTACACGCATTGGCAATTCCCGAATTTACAATGACCGCCTGTGACTTCACACCGCTCTCCACCACTTTGCGATCCCACACGACCGGAGCCGCCTTTACCAGATTCCTTGTAAACGCCCCCGCCGTCTTACATGGTTTCTTGCTATAAATCAAGGCCATGTCATCCCTTCCCTGATATTTAATGCCGGCCGCCGCCGATGCCGCTTCAAAGCCCTTCGCCGCGGTCACGCCGCCTTTGATGATTTCCATTTTGATTCACCCTCCATCTGTATCTTCACTTCTATTCACGGGGCTTTTTTTCACCCTTTGTTGAATGCCGTGATATTTTTTTCATTTAACACAAAATCATAATAATTCAAATCATGCCGCTTTGTCCAGCCGATGGTATTCCAGAACGCGTTTCCGATGTCATTGACGGAAAAAGCAATCAGGGACACCTTGCTAATCTGCTCCTTTTTCAACTCCTCCCTCGCCCGCACGACCATCGCCCGGCCGATTCCATGCCGCCTATAATCCTCCCGCACACATACATGGTACAAACATCCCCGCCTGCCGTCATGCCCGCAGAGAATCCCGCCCACGATGACACCGTTTTCCTCGGCCACCACGCTGGTCGTCGGATTTCTCTTCAAGAAACGTTCCACGCCCTCGCGGGAATCGTCGATGCTGCGGATTCCAAATCCCTTAATCGTCATCCAGAGGGCGTACACCCCGTCGTAATCCTCGATCGTCATAGTTCGTATTGTCATACCGTCACGCCTTTCGTTTATCATAACATTAAACTGCTTTCGGTCAAGGAAACATCGGAACCAGCTTAAGCCCCTCGTCCTCGTTTAATCCAAACAGCAGGTTCATGTTCTGTACGGCCTGCCCGGCCGCGCCCTTCACCAGATTGTCAATCGCCCCGATCATGATGATTCGTCCGGTGCGCGTATCTATTTTGAAATTAACGTCCACGTAGTTGCTGCCTTCCACCCATTTTGTTTCCGGGAAGACATCCTTTTCCAATACACGGACAAATTTCTCATTTCCATAATATTTGTCATAAACCGCCTTCACCTTGTCATAGGAAACGTCGCGGGTCAGCTTTGCATATTCCGTCGCGAGGATTCCCCGGTTCATCGGCACCAAGTGCGGCGTGAAATTAATCAGGACTTCCCTCCCCGCCGCATAGCCCAGCTGTTCCTCGATTTCCGGCGTATGTCTGTGGGAAGCGATTCCATAGGCCTTCATATTTTCATTGACCTCGCAGAACAGATTGGGAAGCTTCGCCCCCCGCCCGGCTCCCGAGGTTCCCGACTTGGCATCGATAATCAGCGTGTCCATGTCAATCAGGCCTTCCTTTGCCAACGGATAGGCCGTTAAAATGGAACAAGTCGTATAGCATCCCGGATTTGCCACCAGACGTGCCTTTTTGATGTCCTCACGATTGATTTCGCACAAGCCATACACCGCCTCCTCAATAAACTGCGGACTTTTGTGCGTGATGCCGTACCATTTCTCATATACGGAAACATCCTTAATCCGAAAATCCGCGCTCAGGTCAATGATTTTTACCTGCGAAAGAATTTCCTCATTGACCAACGAAGCGCATAGCCCCTGCGGTGTCGCCGTGAAAATCACGTCCACCTGCTTCGCCAGTTCATCCATATTGTCATCCAAGCATACCGCGTCCACGATTTGGAACATATTTTGGTACACGGATGCATATTTTTGGTCAATGTAGCTGCGGGAACCGTACCAGACGATTTCCGCCTCCTTGTGCATTGTCAAAAGCCTTACCAATTCCGCCCCCGCATAGCCCGTGGAGCCGATAATTCCTGCCTTTATCATCTTATCTCTTCCTCTCGTCCTTATAATTCACGGCTTAACCGCCGTGGATTGTAACGGCATCCAGCCAAGAATTGCCCGCGGCAATGAACTGGATGTCATCTTAAATATTGCATAATTATACATCCATAATGCATATTATGCAAGTTATTTTTGAATTTTTATGCATAATTCCTTATTTTTATGCACAGCAAAACTATTATTAGTCACAATTCACAGCCGCCCTATCGCACATACATGCCATCTCCCATTCCCGTATCTGCCCTGCCGCGCATACGCCGTCTCTCATTCCCGTATCTGCCCGTCCCCGAAGATAATGTACTTCGTCGTCGTAAGTGCCTCGAGCCCCATCGGGCCTCGTGCATGCAGCTTTTGCGTGCTGATGCCGATTTCCGCCCCGAAGCCAAACTCAAACCCGTCCGTGAAACGGGTCGAGGCGTTGACATAGACCGCCGCCGCGTCCACCTCGTCCTGGAATTTCAACGCATTCGCGTAATCCTTCGTCACGATGCTCTCCGAATGCCCCGTATTATAACGGTTGATATGGGCAATCGCCTCGTCAATTGAATCAACGATTTTCACGGAAATAATCGCGTCTAAATATTCCTTCCCCCAATCTTCTTCCGATGCCGGAAGGATTTGCGCGCAAAGCTCTCTTGCCCGCTCGTCGCCGCGAATCTCCACGTCGTGCCGCAAAAGGGACGAGACGATCATCGGAAGCACCACGGGGGCGGCCTTCTGATGAATCACCAGGGATTCGCAGGCATTGCACACGCCCATCCGCTGTGTCTTTGCATTTTCAATGATGTCCGCCGCCATATAATAATCCGCGCTCTCGTCAACATAGACGTGGCAATTTCCCGTGCCCGTCTCAATCACGGGAACGATGCTGTTTTTCACCACGTTTTCAATCAGACCGGCTCCTCCGCGCGGAATCAAAACATCAATCAGGCCGCGCAGCTTCATCATCGCGTCCACGCTCTCCCGGCTCGTATTTTCCACGAGGAGAATCGAATCCTGCGGCAGCCTTTCCTTGCGCAGCCCTTCCTTGATGACATGGACAATCGCCTGATTCGAATGGATGGCGTCACTCCCGCCGCGCAAAATCACGGCATTACCCGTCTTAAAACAAAGCCCGAACGCATCCGCCGTCACGTTTGGCCGCGACTCGTAGATGATGCCGACCACGCCGAGCGGCACCCGCATTTTTCCGATGCGAAGCCCGTTCGGGCGCACCTTCATGTTTAGCACCTCGCCGATGATGTCGTCGAGCGCGGCAATCTGGCAAAGTCCCTCCGCCATGCCGTCAATGCGTTCCTTCGTCAATCTAAGGCGGTCGATCAAGGACGCTTTTACCCCTTTTTCCTCCGCCAGGCGCAAATCCTTTTCATTTTCCGCCAAAAGATACTCCGCCTGTTCTTTCAGCTCCTTCGCCACCGACAAAAGG
>CATLEQ010000326.1 GCA_949915905.1 uncultured Lachnospiraceae bacterium
CCCCTTGACCTTCCCGTCATTTAGCTGAATCGGAGCCGGGCCATATTCCTTTGCGTCGAATACGCACTCCCACGACGTGACGGCCTGCGCCCGCTTAAAACGCAGCTCGCCCACGGGCGGCATCGCATAAGGAATTCCTAAGTATTCCACAAGCCCGTTTCGCTCATATCCCTGCACTTTTCCGCTTGTCGTAGTCACAACATACTCACTCATCGCTTTCATCCTCCGTCCTATATATGATATCATTTATAGCTTCATTTTACAAAAAAAGAGTGCAAAACAATATCAGGATTCCATTCTTTTTGATATTATTTTGCACTCTTTTTTCACTCGGCAAATTCCGTGGGCTTGTACATTTCCCGATATTGCCTGGGCGTCATCTGCTTTTTCTCTTTAAATATCTTCCCGAAATAGCTCTGGGACGGAAAGTTGACATACTCCGCAATTCTTGGCAACGGCTCGTCCGAATAAATCAAAAGGTTCGCCGCTTTTTCCACCCGTACCTCGTTGACGAAGTCCTGCAGGCAGACCCCCGTCTCCTTCTTGAACAACCGCGACAAATAGCTGCCGCTGATTCCCAGCGTGTCGGCGATTTCCTCCAAATAAATCTTTTCTCTATAATTTTTACGCACGTAGTCCTTACAACGTTCCGTATACGAGGTATGGTGCTTCGTCTTCTGCCCCTGCACCAACTTCGTCAACTCTTCCACCGCGTGGTTTCGATAGGTCAGTATCTGCACGACGTCATCACACTGCGAGCCCTTGTTAATATAGAACCCGCTCACGCGGTAAGCCACGTAAGGCATCACGCCGCCCTCGATGGCCGCGCGGGCACAAAGGGATGCCGCGACCGTCAAGAGATTCCGCCAGTGCGTCAGCTCGTCCGATCCCAATTTCCCAATTTGCGTGTCCATCTCCTTCGAAAGCCGCACGGCTTCGCCGACGTTCCCATCCCGCACCATGTCGAGGAGCTTGCGTTCTTCCTGATAGGTATGCCGGTAAACGTCCTCTTCATCCGATTCTATGTTGAAGCGAATCCGCTCCTTCTCTTCTTGTTCCTTCGTCACCTGCGAAAGATGATTGGCATCGACCAAATCCTGATCCGTATATTCCTGCCCGACGACCAGCTTCGCGAGCATCCCGGCCGCCTTCAAAGCCTCCATCAACGTGTGGTAATAAAGCCCCTTTTCCCACGCCTCGTCAACCCCGTATGTCCGATAAAAATGATGCCGCTCCACGCGCCCCATGCTCTTCGTACAAAGCGGCCCCATCAAAAAGTATTCCCCGCCCCGTGTGACGCCGTCACCAGTTTCCCACCCCGAACCAACGGCACTCCCGGCCTCAGTCTGGCCGCCACTGACCTTCAAGGCTTCTCCTTGATCGGCATCCCTTTTCACGCACACGAAAAACGCCTGATATTCATCCATGAAAATGTAAGGCTCCTTTTGTGCGTCCGCGCCATGTCGCAATTTCGCCCGAAGCTTCTCGCTCTTATAAATCGGGTTGTACTCCGCATTTTCCTCATAAACGTCTAACTTCCCACCCCGCACGCAATAGATTCCCGTATGTAAAATCTGCGCCAGATGGCTTAAAATATAGGTTTGCATACGTTTAAATGCTCCTGACCCCTAAATTTTTATCAAGATAACCCATTTTATCATTTTTCTGTCTTTCAACACAAGTGCTTTTCACAAATAATTTCTTCTTTTCTATTTTTTGTTCACTTTATACAGAAAATCATCACTTGAAGCAAGCGAAACTCTTTTCCTCAATTGCTTGATTCCCATTTCCGTTTATGATAGACTTACATCAGAACCAAGAATACCAAAAAAACGCCAAGGTGGTGACACTTATGAAATCGTTCAATACGACCGGGGCATGCATCCCAACCAAACATTACATGATAGATTTGAAAAGCCGCATGATTCAGATTAAGGCCATGATAGAGGCAGGTGAATATTTTACAATCAATAGAGCCAGACAATACGGAAAAACAACGATGCTAACCGCATTGAGACATTATCTGCAAGATGATTACGCCATTTTAAGTCTTGATTTCCAAGCGTTGAGCCACGCCTCCTTTGAGACAGAAGGGGCATTTGTCCAGGGAATGAGCCGGATTATACAAGATGCAAAAGAATTTATGGATGCCCCGATTCCAAATAAATATGTCGAGGCATTTTCCACTCTTGACGAAAAAGATACCACCCAAGTAAAAATGGATGATATTTTCCGTATTTTTTCAAGATGGTGTCAAGATACGGACAAGCCTATCGTGTTGATGATTGACGAAGTGGACAGCGCGACAAACAATCAGGTTTTTTTAGATTTTCTGGCCGGACTACGGCTTTTGTACCTCAGACGAATCGGGAACCCAAGATTTCGGACATTCCAGTCCGTCATCCTTGCCGGAGTTACCGACATAAAAAATCTGAAACGAAAGATACGCCCCGATGAACCCCAAAAGTTTAACAGTCCGTGGAACGTCGCCGCAGATTTTAAGGTTGACATGAGTTTTAATATACAAGATATCTCTGGAATGCTAAAAGAATACGAATCCGAACACCACACAAAAATGGACATTCTGACAGTTGCAACAACCATTTACGCCTATACTTCCGGTTATCCATTCCTCGTCAGCCGGATATGCAAGCTTCTTCATGAAGATGATACCTTGGCTTGGGATGCCCATGGCATCGGGGAAATCGTGTGCCGCCTTCTCCTTGAAAAAAACACGTTATTTGAGTCTCTTATCGGAAAAATACATGAACATCCAAAACTTAAGGAAATCCTGCAAAGAATCCTATTTGCCGGTGAAACGATTTCCTATAATCCTGACAACATTTCTATTAACGATGCGGAAATGTATGGATTTGTCAAAAACAAAAACGGAAAATTACAGATTTCCAATCGGATATTTGAAACGCGCCTTTATAATTTCTTTCTCAGCGAGGACGAAATACAAAATGCATCCATGTTTCAGTTGGCTTCCGACGAAAAAGATAAATTGATTCACAATAACCGTCTAAATATGAAATATTTGTTGGAACGCTACGTGACGGTTTTTCATGCCATCTACGGGGATTTAAATGATAAATTTGACGAAGCGGAAGGAAGGCGGCATTTTCTCTTGTTTATACGTCCGATTATTAATGGAACCGGAAACTATTATATCGAAGCAATGGTGTAGGAATTCATTCCCTTTTAAGCGAGGTGGCGGGTCACATGCCCGCCACCTCGTTTCATCACTTTCCATATTATACTCACGGTCGATGAAATCTACCGTGAGTATCGCGCCGGTCGCAGCCGCCAAGCGGCATGTTTCCTTATGCGACCGTGCGCATCTTATTATGCTGAGCGGAAAATTTATTTGACGCTCAGTATATACGCATTCACAATTCATGTCCGGCAGTTCCTCTCGCTCACGCGCACTCCGACGTTTTTTCAAACTGGCTGTTATACAACTCCGCATAGAAGCCATTTTTCGCCAGCAGTTCTTCGTGATTTCCCTGCTCCACGATGTCGCCGTCCTTCATCACCAGTATCATGTCCGCGTCACGAATCGTGGACAACCGATGGGCGATAACGAAGCTGGTACGCCCCTTCATCAACGTGTCCATCGCCTTTTGTATCTGAATCTCGGTTCTCGTATCGACCGAACTCGTCGCCTCGTCAAGAATCAAAATCTTCGGGTCGGCAAGAATCGCCCTGGCAATGGTCAAAAGTTGCTTCTGTCCCTGCGACACGTTGCTGGCCTCCTCATTCAACTCCATGTCATATCCGCCCGGCAACGTCTGCACGAAACGATGCACCCGCGCCGCCTTTGCGGCCTCAACGATTTCCTCATCGGTAGCATCCAATTTTCCATAACGGATATTATCACGGATGCTGCCATGGAACAGCCACGTATCCTGCAACACCATGCCAAACATCATACGCAACTCGCTGCGGTTGAAATCCTTGACATTGTGTCCGTCAATCAAAATCGCCCCGTCGTTCACGTCATAGAAACGCATCAAGAGCTTAATCATCGTCGTCTTTCCGGCACCGGTCGGTCCCACGATGGCAATCTTTTGTCCTTCCTTCACCTTCGCGCTAAAATCGTTGATGATAATCTTATCCTTGTTATAACCAAAGTGCACATGGTCAAACTCCACGTTCCCCTGCAGGCCTTTCACCGATACCGGGTCAGGCACCGTCTGGTCTTCCTCTTCTTCCTCAAGGAATTCAAAGACACGCTCCGCCGCCGCGGTCGCCGACTGCATCATGTTGGCCACCTGCGCCATCTGCTGAATCGGGGACGTGAAATTACGCACGTACTGGATGAAAGATTGGATGTCCCCGACGGAAATGGCACCGCGGATGGCCAAATAACCTCCTAAAATCGCCACACCCACATAACCCAAGTTCCCCACGAAGCTCATCAGTGGCATCATCAGTCCTGACAAGAACTGGGAACGCCATGCCGAATCG
>CATLEQ010000327.1 GCA_949915905.1 uncultured Lachnospiraceae bacterium
GCGGTTCTCGCCCTATAACGGTTTCTATTTGTTTTCGGATTTCTGAATATGGCTTCTTATTTGCGCTTCATGCTGACATTACAGCGCAAATCATTGAATACGGTACGGCAATCAAGCTCAAAGGCTTCTGATAAAGCATCACAGATCTGCCCCTTGCATGTTTCCCAATGTCGCGAATATAACACCGTCTTTTCATTTATCATTTCTTCCAATTCCGCATAGACCTTACGAAGAACACTGTCAATGTATTTTTTCTTTTCGTTAAAAGAAAGTGTGGCCGCATGGGCCTTGTCAAGCTGCGGAAAGAAATGGTACAGCGAATCGCTCCAGAAAACCGTTTCATTTTCGCCCTGAAATTCCATGATTTGACAAATCATATAATCCACGCCGGGATTCGTAAATACGATTTCCATTAGAAAACTCCTTTCTGTTTTGTGCATTTCAATGTATGCCCGCACAATTTCCGCAAAGGCAGATTTGTCAATTTGTTCTTGTTAAAGTATAGCACAAAGCTGCCCGGCCTACAACCCAAAGTCACAAGCTTGGCATGGGAAAATCGCAACATTATCATTTTTTGCGCATGGAAATCTGATATAACTTTAGAGGAACACACAACACGCAAGCACAAAAACAGATGCTAAGTGCGGGGGTAACTCCGCTTAGCTAGGCTCGGAAGAACCTCGCCAAGATGCGCGGAGTCCATTCGCACGTAAGCATCCAAAAAACAGATGCTAAGTGCTCATAGGAGGAACAGATATGACAAAATTTAAGTTTTCAGTAGGACCATGGAATGTGAATACCGGGGAGGACGCTTACGGCCCAGCCACGAGAGAGGCAATTTCAAACGAGGAAAAGTATAAGAAATTTGCCGAGCTGGGATTTTCCGCGGTACAGTTTCACGATGACGACGCGGTGCCGAACATCAATGATTATACGGAAGAGGAAATCAAGGAGAAGGCAAGGGAACTGAAAAAGACGCTGGACAAATATGGTCTGGCGGCCGAGTTCGTGGCACCGAGGCTTTGGATGGATCCGCACACCCAGGACGGCGGCTTCATGAGTACTTCAAAAGGGGATAGGGAATATGCGATGTGGAGGGCATATCGTTCGATTGATATTGCAAATGAACTGGGATGTGATATGATAGTATTGTGGCTGGCGCGCGAGGGGACGCTTTGCGCGGAGAGCAAGTCTCCGGTATGGGCGACCAAGATGCTGATTGAGGCGATTAATAAGATGCTCGCGTACGACCCGAAGATTCGTGTCTGCATCGAGCCGAAGCCGAACGAGCCGATTGACAGAAGCATTTGCGGCACGATGGGACATGTGATGGCAATCTCCGCCGCGACTATTGACCCGTCCCGTGTCGGCGGCAACTTAGAGAGCGCGCACGCCGTCCTGGCAGGCCTCGACCCGGCACATGAGATTGGGTTCGCGATGGCCATGGGGAAGCTTATGACCGTACATTTGAACGACCAGAACAGCATCCGTTACGACCAGGACAAGTCCTTCGGCGTGGAGAATTTGCGTCAGGCCTTCAACCAGGTAAAGGTTTTGAAGGAAAACGGGTATGGCGAGCACGGCGAGTACGTCGGACTGGACGTAAAGGCGATGCGCACGACGAAGCAGGCGGATTGCTACAAGCATCTGGAAAATAGCCTGAACATTTTCAAGGCGTTGGAAGAAAAGGTAGACCGTTTTGATTATGACTTCCAGAAGAAGTGCGTGGAGAACCGCGACTTTGAGGCTTTGGAAATGTACGTGATGAATCTCTTGATGGGAATTGACTAATGCTATGTTACAGTTCAGCCTTGGCTGAACTGTAACGATGCCATCATGTTGCCGGCTGCAAGTCGCCTGATAAGGAACCTCGTGAAAGGAGAAGACTGGCATATTTGACATGGAAAATGTCAACGGTACAGCCACCGGCGGGCGCGTCGGTGGCATTTGGAGCTTAAAGGGGCGGCCAGCATGCACTGGTCATGAATCGTAATGAGTTTGAGGTGAATGGATGATGAGGAAAAAGGTAATTGCCGCCGGACACATTTGTCTGGACATCACTCCGGTTTTTCCTGAGAAAAAAGTAGGACAGGTAGGGGATTTGCTTCAGCCGGGGAAGTTGATTCACATGAATGGAGCCAATGTTTCCCTCGGTGGTTCTGTGTCAAATACGGGTCTTGGAATGAAACTTCTGGGAGCCGACGTTTCCTTGATGGGAAAGATCGGAGACGACGCGTTTGGTAAGATGGTACAAAATCTTTTTGCGGAGTACGGCGCGCAGGAAGGGCTTTTGGTGGCACCGGGTGAGTCCACGTCCTATTCCGTCGTTCTGGCAATGCCGGGGATTGACCGGATTTTTCTGCACGACCCGGGAGCGAATGATACGTTTTGCATGGCGGATATTCCAGAGGAGGAGCTTCGGGAGGCGGCATTGTTTCATTTTGGCTATCCGCCGTTGATGAAAAAAATGTACGAGGACGGCGGCGCGGAATTGGTGAATATTTTACGCCATGTCAAGGAGTCCGGGGTGGCGACATCGCTGGATTTTGCCGCGATTGACCCATCTTCCGGGGCGGGGGCGGCCGACTGGGAAGGAATTTTGGAGCGGGTGCTTCCGTATGTGGACTTTTTTGTGCCGAGCGTGGAGGAGCTTTGCTATATGTTGGATGGCGAGCGGTTTGCCGAGTGGCAGAGAAAAGCCGCGGGGCGTGACATCACGGAAATTCTTGATATTGAGAAGGACGTGCGTCCGCTGGCCGAGCAATGCATGAGCTTTGGTGCCAAGGTGCTGCTGATTAAGTGCGGCGCGCCGGGAATGTATTACCGTACGGCGGACAAGCAGTCCTTGCGGGAAATCAGCAGCCGGATGGAGCTTGACGTGACTGCCTGGGCGGACAAGGAGGGCTTTGAAAAAAGCTATGTTCCCGAGCGGATATTGTCGGGAACCGGAGCCGGGGATACGAGCATTGCCGCCTTTTTGACGGCGGTTTTGGAGGGCTGTGCGGTGGAAGAATGCATGCGGTTGGCGACGGCCACCGGAGCATGTTGCGTGGCGGCTTATGATGCCCTGAGCGGTTTGAAAAGCTTTGATGAACTACGTGAGAAGATTGCCGCCGGATGGCCGAAAGCAACTTAATGAAAGCGAGCCATAGGCGAAGCTTGAATTTAGAGGAGGATGAATGTTATGTTAGTGAATATGAATGACGTATTGTATCCGGCGAAGCGGAACCATTATGGCGTCGGTTTGTTTAACGCCGTCAACCTGGAGCTGGCGCGGGGCATCATCGGCGCGGCGGAAGCGACGCAGTCCCCGGTTATCATGGGCACGGCGGAGGTGCTGTTCCCTTACGGACCGTTGGAAGAGGTTTCTTATTACTTGATTCCGATGGCGAAAAAGGCCAACGTGCCGGTGGTTGTGCATTTGGATCACGGACTTAAGAAGGAGACGTGCCTAAAGGCATTGGAGCTTGGCTTTACTTCCATCATGTATGATTGTTCCACCGATTCTTATGAGGACAATGTGCGCAAGGTGAAGGAAATGGCGGACATCGCGCATTCCTATGGCGCGACGATTGAGGGCGAGCTGGGACATGTCGGAGACAACGAGGGTTCTGCCGAAGGTTCCGACCAGATGGCGGATCCGTCCAGGTTTTATACGGATCCGAAGATGGCCAAAGATTTCGTGGACAAGACGGGCGTGGATGCGTTGGCCATCGCGGTAGGCACGGCACACGGTGCTTATAAATTGCCGCCGAAGCTGGATTTCGAGCGGATTCGCATGATTGCGAACACGGTCAGCGTGCCGCTCGTGTTGCATGGCGGTTCCGGCCTTACGGATCAGGACTTCAAGCGGGCGATTGCCGAGGGTATCAGCAAGGTGAACATTTTCACCGATATCAACATCGCGGCGGTGGAAGCGGAATTTAAGAGGTTCACGAACATGAACAAGGGAATTATCGACCTGATTCCGGCGGCGGTCGAGGCGGTGAAGCAGGAGACGGAAAAGAAGATGCGGCTGTTTTCAAGCGATGGAAAGGCGGCATTCACAAAGAAGAATGTGTCTTCCATGAACGAGGCCGAGTTGGAGAAATTGGTCGAGCTGGTGACGGTGCAGGTAAAAAAGGCATTGGAGAAATGACGGGTTGCGTTCCGGCCAATCATTTATGTTGATTGGCCGGGGGAAAGGCAGGCAGCCTTTTTGTGAGTAATTGGAATGAATATTCCTAAATGCAAAACGCGGCGTAAAGGGGGACGATTTTTTCCCATCCATAAAGCCAAAATTTTTTGCGGAAAGTTTGATGGCGTAGTCTGACTTGTGGGTTTTCATGTCCACTTTTCCGACAGGAAAGGAAAAACGCGCCCGATTTACCGCCACGCCAAGCAGACTGCCGGTCACGATGACGTGGTAGTCCGGGGCATCCTCGCAAAAATATTTCAGGGAGGTCAAGGCACGTTCGCAAAGCTGAAT
>CATLEQ010000328.1 GCA_949915905.1 uncultured Lachnospiraceae bacterium
CCTTCTCGGCGATACCGATGGCACCCTCTGCCGCCGCAAAAGACTCGTGGCCGGCCAGGAACGCGAAGCAGTCCGTGTCTTCTTCCAGAAGCATCTTGCCGAGGTTTCCATGTCCAAGGCCTACCTTGCGCTGATCCGCAACGGAACCCGGGATGCAGAATGCCTGAAGTCCTTCGCCGATGGCCGCCGCAGCGTCCGCCGCGGACTTGCAGCCCTTCTTGATGGCGATGGCCGCGCCGACGATGTAAGCCCAGCAGGCGTTTTCAAAACAAATCGGCTGAATGCCCTTGATCTGGTTGTAAACATCTAGGCCGGCATCCTTCGTAATCTTTTCTGCTTCTTCAATAGAAGCAATGCCATAGCTGTTTAATACTTCATTGATTTTATCAATTCTTCTTTCATATGATTCAAATAAAGCCATTTAATTGTCCTCCTGATTTGTTTTTACCTTTGTAATCATTCCTTACGTGGGTCGATGATCTTCGCCGCGTCAGCAACACGTCCGTATTGTCCTTTCGCCTTCTCCCAAGCGTCGTTCGGCGTATCGCCCTTCTTGATGAAGTCCGTCATCTTTCCAAGGTTTACGAACTGGTAACCGATAATCTCGTTGTTGTCATCCAAAGCGATGCCCGTTACATAGCCTTCTGCCATCTCCAGATAACGAGGTCCCTTTGCCAGTGTTCCGTACATCGTGCCAACCTGGGAACGAAGTCCCTTGCCAAGGTCCTCGAGACCGGCGCCGACGGCAAGTCCGTCCTCGGAGAACGCGCTCTGGGTTCTTCCGTATACAATCTGAAGGAACAGTTCTCTCATGGCGGTGTTAATCGCGTCACAGACAAGGTCCGTGTTCAATGCTTCCAGAATGGTCTTTCCGGGAAGAATCTCGGAGGCCATCGCGGCGGAGTGCGTCATGCCGGAACAGCCCAGCGTCTCGACCAATGCTTCCTGGATGATACCGTCCTTTACATTCAAGGTCAGCTTGCAGGCTCCCTGCTGCGGGGCGCACCAGCCGACACCGTGCGTGAAACCGGAAATGTCTTTTACCTCTTTTGCCTTTACCCATTTTGCCTCTTCCGGAATTGGAGCCGGTCCGTGATTCGCACCTTGAGCCACCGGACACATCATTTGTACTTCATGTGAATAAATCATGTTAAAACTCCTTTCAAATATGTATGAATTTTCTCGTGTATGTCTGATTGTTAAAAGAACATCACACTTATTGTTATTTTCTCACACTTTTGCGGATACGTCAATCGTCAGTTTATATAAAAAATAGTGTAAAAAACGTTTATAATATTCCTTGTCTTTTTATGGGGAGTAGTGTAAAATGCCAATGAATGCAATTGTGAACAGTAACAACTAAGAAAATGGATGTGAGATGCTTATGGCGGAAAATGAAATGCTGAATCTGGAGGAAATGGGGAATCTAAAGGAAAACATGCATCTGTTGGAGGAAAAACTGAAGGAAAGGCATCGTATTGACCCGAATCTATACGTGGAATATGACGTGAAGCGGGGACTGCGTGATTCAAACGGCAAGGGCGTGCTGACCGGGCTTACGGAGATTTCCGACGTGAGCGGATACGAGTTGGTCAATGGACGGATGATTCCGGCGGACGGCAGATTGTATTATCAGGGAATCGATGTCAATGATATCGTAGAAGGACTTCGCGGCCGCCGGTTTGGGTTCGAGGAAACGATTTACCTGCTGCTTTTCGGAAAGCTGCCAAACGAGCAGGAAATGCAGTTGTTTTTACATACGATGCTCGAGTTCGAGACGTTGGGTGGAAGGTTTGTACGTGACGTGGTCATGAAGGCTTCCAGTGAAAATGTCATGAACTCCATGCAGCGCTGCATTTTATCACTTTATACTTATGATTCCAATCCAGAGGACATTTCCGCGGGAAACGTTCTGAGGCAGTCGATGGAAATGATAGCGAAATTGCCGTTGATCGCGGTATATTCTTATCACGCGTACCGGCATTTCCGCAGGGACGAGACGCTGTTTATCCGAAATCCGGAAAAAGATTTGTCATTGGCGGAGAACATTCTTTTGATGCTGCGCCCGGATGGAAAATATACGGAGCTTGAGGCGCAGGTTCTGGATGTTGCCCTGATCCTCCACGCGGAGCACGGCGGCGGAAACAATTCGACCTTTACCACGCACGTCGTGTCTTCTTCGGGAACGGACACGTATTCTTCCATGGCGGCATCCATCGGGTCGCTCAAAGGCCCCAGGCATGGCGGGGCAAATTTGCAGGCACAGCACATGTTTGAAGACATTAAGGCGCATGTGAAGGATTGGACGAACGAGGACGAAGTGGCCGAGTATTTGCGAAAGATTCTTATGAAGCAGGCATTTGACAAAAGCGGCTTGATTTATGGCATGGGACACGCGGTCTACACGCTTTCCGACCCAAGGGAGGTCATTTTGAAGGATTACGCCAGAAAACTGGCCATGGAAAAAGGGAAGATGGAGGAATTTGCCCTTTATGAACTGGTGGAGCGTCTGGCCGGCGGGCTGATCACGGAGCATCGGAAGATGCAGAAGGCGGTCTGTGCCAACGTGGATTTTTACAGCGGGTTCGTCTATACGATGTTAAATATCCCGCAGGAGTTGTTCACGCCGTTGTTTGCCATCGCACGGATTCCGGGGTGGAGTGCCCATCGTCTGGAGGAATTGATGAACGCGAGCAAGATTATCCGTCCGGCATATAAATATGTCGGGACGCACACGGAGTTCGCCGGGATGGAGGAACGCTAAGTGCTTATAACAAGGAGGTTGCGCTGTTACTAGGCTCGAAGGAACCTCGCCAAGTGGCCCGCAACTACATTCGCACGTAAGTGTCCAAAAGACGGACGCTAAGTGCTCATAGTAAGGAGGTTGAAAAGGATGCAGGAGAAAAAATTTGACGTGACGGCATTGGGAGAGTTATTGATTGATTTTACTCAGAACGGGGAAAGCGGCCAGGGAAATTATTTATTTGAGGCCAATCCGGGCGGCGCGCCCTGCAACGTGCTGGCGATGCTGCAAAAGCTGGGAAAGAAGACGGCCTTCATCGGGAAGGTGGGGGATGATTTTCTGGGCAGGCATTTGCGGGACGTGGTGGAGAGCGTGGGAATCAACACGGAAAATCTGTTGTTTGACGAAAAGGTGCATACGACGCTTGCCTTCGTGCACACGTACGAGGACGGGGATCGCGATTTTTCATTCTATCGTAATCCCGGGGCGGATATTACGTTGTCTGCCGATGAAGTGAAAAGAGAGCTCATCGCAGATACGAAGCTTTTTCATTTTGGTTCCTTGTCCATGACGCACGAGGGGGTTCGGGAGGCGACGCGCGTGGCAATTGAGGCGGCGAAAGAAAGCGGTTGTCTGGTTTCGTTCGACCCGAATTTGCGCGAGCCGCTCTGGGAGACGCTTGACGAGGCAAAGGAGCAGATTGCATACGGAATGTCAAAGTGTGACATCCTAAAAATATCGGACAATGAAATTCAGTGGTTTACGGGCAGGGAAGATTACACGGAGGGCGTGAAGGTACTGCGTGAGTCCTATGACATCCCGTTGATCTTGGTGACGATGGGACGCGAGGGCAGCCGGGCGTATTATGGTGACATGATGGTGGAAGTGACTCCGTTCTTGATGGAGAATACGATTGAGACGACCGGGGCGGGCGACACGTTCTGCGCTTGTATGCTAAATTACGTGTTGGAGCATGGCATCGAGGACTTGACCGAGGCGCAGCTTGAGGAAATGCTTACGTTCGCCAACGCGGCGGCGGCATTGATTACGACCCGCAAGGGCGCGCTCAAGGTGATGCCTTCGAAGGAAGAGGTACAAGCACTGTTAGAAGAAAGATAAAGGAGCGGTTTTGGTTATGTCGGGACAGAAAGAATGGAGCAAGGAATTCAAGGAACGTTTTGACAAACGATATGACGAGTTGAAGTGGCTGTATTGTGAGATGTATCACAATGACATGCACGCATTTGAGTGGTTGTGCGACTTGATGGCATCGTGTTACGAGGAGCGCGGCGCAACGTTGAAGGAATCGGATCGTCTGCGGGAAAAGAACCCGGACTGGTATCGGACGAACGGGCTGCTTGGGATGATGATGTATACAAATGCGTTCGCCGGGGATTTAAAGGGCGTGTTGAAGAAATTGGATTATGTGAAATCGTGCGGAGTGAATTACTTACATTTGATGCCCCTTTTGGAGAGTCCCAAGGGAAGGGATGACGGCGGGTATGCCATTTCGGACTTTCGCAAGGTGCAGCCCGAACTGGGGACGATGGAGGATTTGGAAAGGCTGACGGCGGAGTGCCACAAGCAGGGCATCAGTTGTTGTCTGGATTTTGTGATGAATCATACCAGCGAGGACCATGCGTGGGCAAAGGCAGCCAGGG
>CATLEQ010000329.1 GCA_949915905.1 uncultured Lachnospiraceae bacterium
GTTTACCAAGATGTATGAGCAGGCCGGCGCGGCGGCCGGGGCAGGCTCGCAGGCTGGTCCGGCACCAGAGGCAGGCCCGGCACCGGAAGGATTCCAGGGCGACGACGTGGTAGACGGGGATTACAAGGAAGTATAAGTAAGAACCAGAGGGGCATTGGATGGGCATGGCCGCATAGAAATTAAGTATGCGAATGGCATCTGCCACCCCGTTTGGAGAAGAATTCTACGGAACCATAAAGGCTCCGTAGAATTTCTGTTACAAGCTTACGTGCATCCTTTCGGCGAGTCCGCATGATGACCGGCCGGGGATGGCATGTGATTATAAGGTTACAATTTCGCAAATGAAAGGTAGAGAGCTATGGCAGAGTCAAAAAGAGATTATTACGAGGTGCTGGGCGTGGGCAAAGATGCCGATGATGCGGCAATCAAGAAGGCATATCGTGTTCTGGCAAAAAAATATCATCCGGATATGAATCCGGGAGATACAGAGGCAGAAAAAAAATTCAAGGAAGCGTCCGAGGCATATGCGATTTTGAGCGATCCGGAGAAACGCCGTCAGTATGATCAGTTTGGACATTCTGCATTTGAGGGCGGAGCCGGAGGGCCTGGCGGATTTGGCGGGTTTGATTTTAACAGCGCGGACTTTAGTGATATTTTTGGAGACATTTTCGGCGATTTATTTGGCGGCGGCAGAAGAGGCGGCCGCAGTAACGGGCCGATGAAAGGTGCAAACATCCGCAAGAGCATCCGCATATCTTTCGAGGAGGCCGTTTTTGGTTGCGACAAGGAATTGGAGGTCGTTTTAAAGGATCCGTGTACGGCTTGTAACGGAACCGGTGCCAAGCCGGGCACGTCGCCGGAGACTTGTCCGAAATGCGGCGGCAAGGGACAGGTGGTTTATACGCAGCAATCCTTCTTTGGAACGGTGCAAAACGTGCAGACTTGTCCGAATTGCGGTGGTTCCGGCCAGGTGATCAAGGAGCGGTGTCCTTCTTGTTCGGGAAGCGGATATATGTCCAGCAGGAAGAAAATACAAGTATCCGTTCCGGCGGGAATTGACCACGGGCAGAGCGTGCGTATCCGGGAGAAAGGCGAGCCTGGGGCAAACGGTGGTCCGAGAGGAGACTTGCTCGTGGAGGTTAACGTGGCCAGGCATCCGATTTTCCAGAGGCAGGACGTGCATATTTTCTCCACCGTGCCGATTTCCTTCGCACAGGCGGCATTGGGGTCGGACATCCGGGTGTCGACCGTCGACGGAGATGTCATTTATACCGTGAAGCCGGGAACGAAGACGGATACGAAGGTGCGTTTGAAGGGCAAGGGCGTGCCGTCGCTTCGCAACCCGCAGGTGCGCGGCGACCATTATGTGACGCTCGTCATCCAGACTCCGGATAAGCTGAGCGCGGAAGCCAAGGAGGCACTGCGCAAGTTTGACGCATTATCGGGCAATACCTTGAATCAGGAGAGCGCGCCGGATGAGTCGAAAAAGGGCAGGCGTAAGGGAAAAGGATGGATAAAATGAAAGAGGCGTTTGACGAGTAAGTCGGTGACATCAACGGGGCAATTTTACAGCCCCGTTTGTCGTTGTGACATTTGTATATCTTAAGAAATAATAAAGTGTGAAATATTTGTGTTTTTGAGGTTGAATTGGTGGGTTGGTGGTGTTATAATAATAACGTTGTTTTATCATAAAAATAACTATGAAGGAGGAAAGAATGATGAAAGCAATGAGAAAATGCGCGGCTATCTTGCTCGTGGCCATAACCGCTTTGACGGGATGCGCGTCCTTTGATGCCAGTGCTTATTTGAAAGCGATACTGGACAACAGTTACAAGAATGATTCCACGGCCTTTGTAGAGCAGAAGGTGGGGACGAAAGAGGAAGCGGCAGAGTTGTATCAGCAGGGACTGGATGCCAACATGAACCAGTTGGCAGGCTATACCATGGACGATGCCACGAAGGCAGACATGGAAAAGTTGTTTGCGGACATTTATGCGGCTGCAGATTATACGGTAGGAGATGCCACGAAGGATGGCAACAATTATATTGTTACGGTTACATACCGTCCGATGAAGCTGTTTACGGAAGCTACTGACGCATATTATGCGGCTATCGAGGAAAAGACGACGGAGCTTACGCAAAGAGCGCAGAGCGGCGAGGATATTTCTGATGAAGAAATCGAGAAGATGGCAATCGACCTTTATCTTTCCACGTTTAAGGATCAGCTTGCAAAGGTAGAGTACGGCGAGGAAACCACCATGGATATCAGAATTGAGCTGAGTAACAATGTATATGCTCCGAATCAGACGGATTTAGGAAACTTTGAAGTTGCAGTTCTGGGTATTGAAGAATAAGGCGATTTGATTTTAGGCCATGTTATGCGTGGAGCATGATAGAAAAGCGACATTAGAATCCCAAGGTCATGTGTATAAGAGAAGCATGATCTTGGGATTCCTAAGCATGAGAGGGTTTTTATGGAGTTAAACAAGGATAACATAAAGAAGATACTGGGCATCATCGTGTTTACGGCGGCCGTGGTCTTGGTGGTCATAAAATTTGATGTCCTATATGCATATTTGGGTCAGGTTCTGGGAATGCTGTACCCATTCCTGCTTGGTGGCGCGATTGCGTTCGTAATCAATTTGCCAATGCGTTTTTATGAACGGCAGTTGTTTGAGAGCCCGTGGATGAAAAAGAAGGCTCCGCGGCTGGCGAAAATGAAGCGGCCTTTTAGCATGATATTGGCATTCCTCTCCGTGGTTTTGGTGATTGTATTTGTGGCATGGATCGTGGTTCCGCAACTCGTGTCTACCGTCAAGACATTGGCCGAGGCATTCCCCGTATTTATACAAGAAATGCGGGAGCTGCTTGAAAAGGTCGCGGAGGACGTGCCGGAGGTGCAGAAGTTTTTGGCCTATCTCAATCCGTCGAAGATAGATTGGGAGAAGGTCATGGGCGCGGTCATCGACTTCATGCAAAATGGCTTTGGGGAAAATGTATTGGCATCCACGTTTTGGGTGGCGGAGCGCGCAATCAACAGTACCGTGAATTTCTTCATTGCGCTTGTGTTCTCCTTCTATATTTTGGCACAGAAGGAAAAATTGGGCAATCAGGCCTCACGCTTGTTGCGTGCGTATTTGCCGTCGAAAGCTTATGAGATGACGTTGAAAGTATGTAGACTTTTGCATGAAAATTTCAGCAAGTTCATCACCGGCCAATGCATGGAGGCAGTGATTTTGGGGACGTTGTTTGTCGTGTCCATGACGTTGTTTCGATTTGACTATGCCTTGATGATCGGAGTATTGATTGCATTTACTTCGTTGATTCCTATCGTGGGGGCGTTTATCGGCTGTATCGTGGGAGCGTTTTTGCTCTTGGTGGTAAATCCGGTGAGGGCGGTATTGTTCGTCGTATTATTTTTGGTGATTCAGCAAATTGAAGGGAATCTGATTTATCCGCATGTCGTGGGAAATTCTGTCGGGTTGCCTTCCATCTGGGTATTGGTCGCGGTGACGATTGGCGGCAGTTTGATGGGAGTGGTCGGGATGCTTGTATTTATCCCCTTGATGGCCACGGTGTACGCGTTGCTTAGGGAGAGCGTCAATTGCAGAAATGCCTTGAAGGCGGATTCATAGGAATATATGGAAAAAGGAAGTTGCGTTGTCACCAGGCTCGAAGAGACCTCGCCAAGTGACCCGCAACTACATTCGCACATAAGCGTCCAAAGGACGGACGCTAAGTGCTTGGTTAAAAGGAAGTAAGAAAGTGCAGGTGTTTAAGAATGGCAGAAGAGTACAACAATGGAGAATGTACAAAGGAATCTTGTGAAGGATGCGCAAGCGCGGGAAATTGCCCGAGCCAGAAGACGGATTTTCGGGAGCCGATGAATCCGTATTCCAGCATAAAGAAAGTGATTGGTGTCATCAGTGGCAAGGGCGGTGTCGGAAAATCCCTGGTGACGGCATCTCTTGCACGTATGATGAAAGAAAAAGGGTATCAGGTCGGGATTTTGGACGCGGACATTACGGGACCTTCGATTCCGAAAATGTATGGCGTGCATGGAACCGCGCAAGCCTCGGAGCAGGGAATTTTTCCGGCGCTTGCAAAGGACGGCACGAGAATCATGTCCGTCAACCTTCTTTTGGAAGAGGAAGACACCCCCGTCATCTGGAGGGGGCCGATTATCGCGGGCGTGGTAAAGCAATTCTGGACGGACGTGATTTGGGACGATTTGGATTATCTGTTCGTGGACATGCCGCCGGGAACGGGCGACGTGCCACTGACGGTATTCCAGTCCTTGCCGGTGGATGGTGTCATAATCGTGACTTCCCCGCAGGACTTGGTGCAGATGATTGTGCGCAAAGCCTACAACATGGCGAAGCAGATGGATATTCCGGTGCT
>CATLEQ010000330.1 GCA_949915905.1 uncultured Lachnospiraceae bacterium
CTATCGTCAATGTACCTCGGCTGTGCGGTGTGGTGAATCTCACCGGGCACGGGAATGTCAATCTTGTCGTCCGCGAAATTAATCTGAACCGCGCGCACGTCGTACGTCTTTCCCAAATCCATGGAAAGCCACTGCCCCGGTTCGCTCGTGGCCGCGCGCCACCAGGTCTGCACGTTCTCGTCCGCGGCTTTGTCCGGTTCCTTGCCCTCTTCATGGGAGGATGCCGTCATTTTCTTTTTGTAGCTGAGCAAATACCACTCCGGCTCTTTCCACGGATCTTGCTTTCCCTCTTCCAGGCTCATGGGCCAGTCGCCATAGCGCTGGTTGCAGAATAATTCGCCCTCGTCATCGATGCCCGCCTGCCAAATGCCGACCCTGCGCTCGAAAGAATGATGCACGCTGATTCGCATCGTCGCCGCATGCCAGAGGTTTCCTGCCGTGTCCTCCATGGTGGAACCATGGCCCGCTCCCGGCATGAAGCCGCCCGGATTGAACGAATAGGGATTGTTCTTGGCCGGTTTGAAATCCCCAAGCGGGGAGTCCGCGACATATACGCCGTCGCCATAAATGTTGTACTGGGCACCGGCAAATGCATATTGCAAATAATATTTTCCTTCAAACTTGTTCATCCACGCGCCTTCAATATAAGGAGCCTTGCTCAAAAATCCCTTCAGCATGTCCAGCTGTGTCTCGGGAATTTCCATTCCCTCCGGAATGCCCTGCTTTTTCATGAATTCCGCGATTGCCACGTCCAATTCCTCATTGGTGAGCGGCGTGATGGTATTGTCCTCGCCCATCCGCTCAAAGCCTTTTGTGAAGGAATCGCCCCAGATTAACCCTTTCTTTTCCCCGATCGAGCGCATCGTCTTCGGATCCAGTTCCACGCCCCAAATCGGCTTCACGCTGGCACATCCCCAGTAAAAATACACCCGTCCGTCGTCATCCACGAAAAGGTTTGGATCCCAATAATCAAAGGTTCCCGGAATCTCCTCGTAAGGTCCGTTTAACACGTCCTTCGTCCGGTAAAAATTGCAGACGTCCCCTCTTTTGGACGCGGTGAAATAGACGTATTCCCCCATCACCCGCGCGTCAGGCGCGTAGTCATATAATGGCAGCGTATCCGGCAGACGATGGTTTTCCCATGTGACCAGATCATCCGACACCCAGACTCCCAACGTCATGGACGCGAAAATATAATACCGCCCTTTAAAATAAATCATGGACGGGTCGGCCGCCTCCCGGTCAATCTCAATCAGTCCGCCCTTCATGACGTCCTCGTTAAACTGGTAGCGATAGTTGACGTTAACGGGATTGCAAAAATACTTTTTCATTTCTAAATCTCCTCTCTATAATGTCAAGCCCTTTCTATTAATTATATCGTATTGTGTCCTTTTCTTTGGCGAAAATTTTTTCAAATATTAGTACAATCTTTTGATTTTTGACTTCCGGTTTTGCGACCGTCTGCCCGGTGAGCCGTGAAAAGTCCCTTTTTCTTTTCGTCATTGCGGGGCGTGAATCCTTTTTCCGGGTCATTGCGGGGCGTGAATCCTTTTCCCGAGTCAATGCAGCGCGTCGTTGCGGAATTTTGTAGGCGTAACCCCGGTCATCTTTTTGAACACGGTACAAAAATACGCCTGTGACGGATACGAAAGTGCCTCGGAGATCTCAATTACGGAAGCGTTTGACGTTTGAAGCCTGCGCATGGCCTCTTGTATTTTTCTTTTGTTAATGTACTCGTTCAGGCCCAGGCCGGCCTCCTTCTTAAACGCGCTGCTCAAGTAAGAAGGCGACAAGCGCAATGCCCCGGCAATTCTATCCACCGTGAGCTTTTCCTCCAAATGCGTGTTGATGTATTCTGATGTTTTTCGCACCAATAATGTTTTTGCCATGCCGGCAGATGCCTCGCCCACTAATTCCGCGAACTCCAGAAGCATGGAGGAATGCAGCGAGGCCAGAAGGTTTACATCCTTTGCCTCCTCGAATTTCTGGATATAGCGTTCCAGGACGGAAAGTGCCTCCTCGTAGGCGAGTCCGCCCCGGATCGCGTATTGTTCCGCGATGGTGGCGGAATGAATCAGCATATATTTTTCATGTCTTGACTGGTTCTTTGACAGCAGGGCGGCGTTCCCATAATCATGGGGGCTTTGTAAAAAATGAACGAGCTCCTCTTTCCTTCCATATTGAATCAGGGAATACATTTCCGTGGAAAATTCCTGGTTGCCATGAAAAATGGCATCCGTCTGGTTGTCGTGAAAAATCCGGCTATTGTATTTGGAAACGGTTTCAATAAAATCCGTATAGGTGGTATCCCCCTCCCCCAGAAGGTTGAACAAAAACGAGGCCGCCCTCGCAAGCTGGGAAATGCTTCCCCGAGACGACATCTGCTGCAAGCGGGCATATTCCCCGGAAAGCTTTCCGGAAAGTCCCACTGACTTTAAAACCAAGTGGCCGGACTGGTTGCTTACGGGCATGGCGCTTACCGGACCCAGCACCAGCACACCGTGCTTTTCTTCCAAAAACAACCGTGCATAGTAAGTCTCGTTTCGTATTTCTTTCATCTCAAAAGGACAATCCCCGCTGCGGGTTCCCGTTCCCAGTTTCTGCACAAGCTGTGCGACGACTTCCATTTTTGGCTCATAGGAAACCAATAGACCTGCGTTAAGCCATCCATAAGGAATGTGGCTTATTTGATGAAATTGTTCCAAAAGTTTTACCGGTTCCATTTTGCCCTCCTATCGTATTGTGCTAATAAAAACATAAATCATAAAAGAAAAACATAAATTTGAACTTCATTTTTAGGATATATTATAACAGAACAAGAAAATCAGGGCAATATATATGGACATTTTCCACAAAACAAAGCACTTTCAGAAAGGAGTAAGACTTTATGAAAATTGTAAATCAGAAAGTATGTGGCATGAAGCACCCCATCGGGTTGGGGGACAAGATTTCCTTCGGATGGGTTACCGAGGCCGACGGGCATGACTTGTTTCAGCAAAGTTATCGCCTGCAAGTGCGCGAGGCCGGAAGCGAGGACGTTCTATGGGACAGTGAAACCGTAGAAAGCCAGAATTCCACGTCCGTCCCTTATGAAGGCTCCGCCTTGTCCGGACACGTTCCTTATGAATGGATGGTCGAGGTTGCCTTGTCAAACGGGGAATGCGGGGAAAGTGAATGGGCCGGCTTCGAGCTGGCGTTGCTGCCGGGGGAGAGGAAGGCTGGATGGATTGAATCTACCCTTCCTACCGCGGAGGTCAAAAAAGCCGGTTTCAGCCTTGGTGACACGAAGGAAGAGGATTTTTGGACCGGCGAGGACCGCAAATCTCCTACCTATTTCCGCAGGGAGTTTGAATGTGACGATGCCATCGTGAAGGCGCGTCTGTCCGTTACTTCGCACGGTGTCTACGAGGCCTACGTAAACGGGACGCGCGTGGATGACCGGATATTGGCGCCGGAGTACACGTCCTATTATCAGCATTTATTCTTCCAGACTTACGACGTGACGAGCCTGCTGGCGCAAGGCGGCAACGCCATCGGCGTCATCGTGGGCGACGGTTGGTGGAGCGGCACCGTTTCCGGCGGGGAAAACAGCATTTACGGATTGAAACACGGTTTGTGGCTGCAACTGGATATCACCTGCCAAAGTGGAAAAAGACTTTGCATTTGCTCGGACAAGGACTTCCGGTGCTCTAGTGGCCCGATTCTCTTTTCCGACATTTTCATCGGCGAGTCCTATGATGCCACGAAGGAACTTGGTGATTGGAATCGTTTTGGGTTTGACGACGGCTCCTGGAAGGACGTGACCGTTGGATGTGAGGCGGAGTGCGTTCTTTGTCCGCAGGAGACGCCGCCCGTGCGCGTGATCGAGCGTTTTGCCCCCAAGGAGCTGATTCATGCGCCCAACGGGGACGTCATCCTGGATGTCGGTGCCAATATTACCGGGTTTCTTACAGTGACCATGAAGGCTCCAGGGGGAACTACCATCGCCCTGCGCCACACGGAAGTCCTCGACAAGGACGGAAACTATTTCCATAACCTCCGCTTTGTCAACAACCTGCAGCAAGTCACTTACAAATGCAAGGGTATAACGCGCGATGGGGAACTGGTCGAGGAGAGCTACACGCCTCATTTTTGCTGGCAGGGATTTCGTTATGTGAAAGTCATTTGCAACGTGCCGGTTACCTTGGAACAATTTCAGGTAAACGTCATTTCCTCGGATAACGAAGTGACCGGGACCTTCACTTGTTCCAATGAAAAAGTAAACCGGCTTCAGGAAAATATCGTGCGCAGCCAAAAAGGGAACCTTATTTCGATTCCCACCGATTGTCCGCAGAGGGAGAGGGCCGGCTGGACCGGGGACGCGGAGGTGTTTTGCCCCACCGCGACGTT
>CATLEQ010000331.1 GCA_949915905.1 uncultured Lachnospiraceae bacterium
GTGGAGGGCGTGTACTCGGCCAAGGCGGCGTTTCGCCTGGCCGGGAAGTACGGCGTTTCCATGCCCATCGTCGAGGCCGTCAACCAGGTCTTGTTCGAGGGAAAACGTGCGTCCGAGGCCGTGGAGGAATTGATGATGCGGCAGACGCGCAGCGAGAACGCGTCCTTGCCGTGGGAGGAGTAGGAGAAAATAATAAAATGAGTCATAACCCCTTGTTTTGTAGCATACATTGGTATCAGCAGAACAAGGGGGTCTTTTTATGGATTCATTTGAACTATACAAGGATATGCAGGCGCGGACCAACGGGGAAATTTACATAGGCGTGGTGGGACCGGTGCGGACAGGCAAGTCTACCTTTATCAAACGCTTCATGGATTTGCTCGTACTGCCTGCGATGGAAGATGAAAATGCCAGGCAGCGAACGACTGACGAATTGCCGCAATCGGCTTCCGGCACGACGATCATGACCACGGAGCCCAAATTCGTGCCAAAGGATGCGGCCGAAATTACCTTGGCGGAGGACGTGAATGTAAAAATACGCTTGATTGACTGCGTCGGCTTCATGGTGGAGGGGGCGAGCGGCCACATTGAGAACGAGACCGAGCGGCAGGTGAAAACGCCGTGGTTCGAGTACGAGATTCCGTTTACGAAGGCGGCCGCGATTGGCACGCAGAAGGTCATACGCGATCACGCGACGATTGGCATCGTGGTGACGACGGACGGAAGCATTGGCGATTTGCCGAGGGAGAACTACATAGAGGCGGAGGAGCGCACGGTACAAGAATTAAAGGCCATCGGCAAGCCTTACATTATCCTGCTCAATTGTAAAAAGCCGTACGGGGAGGAGGTTAAGAAGCTGAAGGAGTCGTTGGAGACGAAGTACGGGGTGGCGGTTCTGCCCGTCAATTGCGAGCAGCTCAAGGAAGAAGACATTCACACGATGATGCGGCAGATTTTGTACGAGTTTCCGATTTCCGAGGTGGAATTCTATATTCCGAAATGGGTGGAGATGCTTTCCCGGGATCATCGCATCAAGCAGGACTTGTTGCAGACGGTGCGCACACTAATGGACGGCTTTGCGGATGTTCGCAGTGTCCTCGGCATCCGGCCGGAAACGGAGAGCCCATACATCGAGAAGGTGCAGGTGGAAAAAATCGGAATGGACAGCGGGCGGGTGCGCATTCGTATCCAGTTCCATGAAAGCTTTTATTACGAAGTGTTAAGCGAGTTGACCGGAACTTCCATCCACGGGGAATACGAACTGATCGCGGTCATGAAGGAGTTGTCCGCCATGAAGGCGGAGTACACGCAGGTGAAGGATGCTTTTGCCGACGTGAAAATGAAGGGTTACGGGGTTGTCAGCCCGAAGCGTGACGAGATTTCCCTGGAGGATCCGGTCATTATCAAGCAAGGCAACAAGTTCGGGGTGAAAATTCATTCGCAGGCTCCTTCCATCCACATGATACGCGCCAACATCGAAACGGAAATCGCGCCAATCGTCGGGAGCGAGCGGCAGGCCGAGGATCTGGTGGAATACATCAAGGCCGAGAGCGAGACGGAGGAGGGCGTGTGGGCGACCAACATTTTCGGAAAATCGGTGGAAGAACTGGTGATGGACGGCATGCGCGGCAAGATTACCAAGATTAACGAGGAAAGCCAGGTCAAATTGCAGGATACCATGCAGAAAATCGTCAATGACAGTAATGGGGGGCTGGTGTGCATTATTATATGATTTGCTTTCGCCGGGATTGTTGACTTCCCTATGAAAAGTTGTTATAATACCTTTTGGCAGAAACTGTCATGGGAATGTCTTGGTTTTCATGAAAAGTTTTACGGGACGGGGCGTTTTCTGGCGGTGGATTGAGTCCCTATGCGTGGCTTAGGGACAAATACGGAGAAAAGGAGATAGGGACAATGGGATTTTTGACGGGAAAGACAGCAATCATCACCGGAGGAGGAAGGGCCGTTTTAAGTGACGGAAGATGTGGTTCCATTGGCTATGGCATTGCGACGGCATATGCAAAGGAAGGCGCAAACCTCGTGATTACCGGTCGTAACGTAAAGAAGCTGGAGGACGCGAAGGAAGAGCTCGAGAGGCTTTACGGCATCAAGGTGCTTGCCGTGCAAGCGGACGTGAGCGCGGGAGCGGACAACGAGGCAGTGGTTGCCAATGTCGTGAAGCAGGCGATTGACACGTTTGGCAGAATTGACGTTTTGATTAACAACGCGCAGGCTTCCGCTTCCGGCGTGACGCTTACCGACCACACGACCGAGCAGTTTGATCTGGCCATTTATTCCGGTCTGTATGCGACGTTCTATTATATGAAGGCCTGCAAGCCGTATTTGACGGAGACGAAGGGAACGGTCATCAATTTTGCTTCCGGCGCGGGCTTGTTTGGAAATTATGGACAGTGCGCTTACGCGGCGGCCAAGGAGGGCGTGCGTGGGCTGACCAGGGTGGCGGCCACGGAGTGGGGCAAGGATGGCGTAAATGTAAACATTATTTGCCCGTTGGCTTGGACCTCCCAGTTGGAGAATTTTGAAAAGGCGTATCCGGACGCGTTCAAGGCAAACGTGAAGATGCCGCCGGCCGGACATTACGGGGACGCGGAATTGGAAATCGGACGCGTGTGCGTGCAGCTCGCGTCGCCTGACTTCAAATATATGAACGGCGAGACGCTTACGCTTGAAGGCGGAATGGGTCAGAGACCATAATGGCCGCGAAATGAGAGCAATAGACATGAAACAAAAAGAGTCTCATGAGGGGGCTCTTTTTGTGTCGTAGGAAACTTCGTTCCCTATGACACAAAACCCTTCGGAGGATGCGCACTTCGCGCCTAAGGAAAATGGCTGCTGATGCAGCCGCGCTCCGGCGCGAGAGTCCGGCAAGCCGGACTCTTTTATAGGAAACTTCGATAGTAATACAGTATATCAGGAGGCTTATATGAGCAGACAGTTTGACAGATTGAGGGAGGGTTACCAGTATTGCCGCAGCGTGACGGATTTTCGTCCGCAGGTTGGCTTGGTATTAGGCTCGGGATTGGGAAATTATGCGAGGAACATGGACGTGGTGTGTGAAATCCCGTATAATGAGATTCCTGGTTTTCCGATATCCACGGTGGAAGGTCACGACGGACGATTTTTATTCGGGCATATCGGCGGCGTGCCGGCGGTCGTGATGAAGGGCAGAGTTCATTTTTACGAGGGCTACACGATGGAGGAGGTCGTGATGCCCGTTCGTTTGATGAAGATTCTCGGCATCGAGACATTGTTTTTGACCAATGCGGCGGGCGGCATCAACCGAAGCTTTCAGGCGGGGGACTTTATGATGCTTACGGATCACATATCCAGCTTTGTCCCTTCTCCGCTGGTCGGGGAAAATGTGGAAGAGTTTGGAACCCGTTTCCCGGACATGACGCATATTTATGATGAGGAATTGCAGCGGTTGATTCGTGACACGGCCAGAGAGGAGCAGATTGAAGTAAAGGAAGGCGTGTACCTGCAGACTTCGGGGCCGAATTTTGAAAGTCCGGCGGAAATTCGCATGTTTGCCACGCTCGGCGCGGACGCGGTCGGCATGAGTACCGCTTGTGAGGCGATGGCGGCCAGGCATGCGGGCATCAAGGTGTGTGCCATCTCGTGTATTTCCAATATGGCTTGTGGCATTACGGGAGCGGAATTGAGCCATGTCGAAGTGCAGGAAACGGCGGATCGACGTGCCGGAGAATTCGAGCGGTTGGTGACGAGCGTGATTTCACGGCTCGCAAAGCATGAGTGACGGCTGGTGCGATGTAGAAGGGAGTTTGAGCGCGTTATGTTTACCAGGATTTATAATGCAAGGATATTGACCATGGAAACGGACAAGCCGATGTTTCTAGGGGAAATCCAGATAAAGGACGATACGATTACTTACGTGGGACCCATGATGAAGGAAGGAAATGTAAAGTGGGACAAGGAGATTGATGCGAATGGAAACCTCGTGATACCGGGGTTCAAGGACGCGCATACGCATTCGGCAATGACCTTTTTGCGTTCCCATGCGGATGACATGAAGCTGGACGAGTGGCTCAATACCCGCGTGTTTCCGGCGGAGGCCAGGCTTACGGGGGAGTCGGTTTACTGGTTTACCATGCTGGCCGTCATGGAGTATCTCACGAGTGGAATCACGGCGGCGTATGACATGTATTTTTACATGGATGACGGCGCGCGGGCGGTACAAGACAGCGGATTTCGCTATGTGTTTTGTGACAGCATGAACAATTTTAACGGCACGGTGGAAGGCGTGGAGCAAAATTACCTGCGTCTGAACCAGGATGTTTCCAGGCAGATCAGCCACAGGCTGGGATTTCATGCGGAGTATACCACGAGCCGGGA
>CATLEQ010000332.1 GCA_949915905.1 uncultured Lachnospiraceae bacterium
GGAACGGAACAACTGCGTTATTTGCGTGCGGCTCGTGCCTCGGAAGAAAAGCTTTCTTCGCTCGCGGAGAACTTCATTAAGATGTCAAGTCTGGAAAATCGAATGATTCGGGTCTCGCGACAAGAGTGGGATTTGTTGGAGACGCTTGAAACGGAGGCGGGGCGGTTTCAACCGGAGATGGAAGAAAAAAGGCTCGTTTTGAAAAAAGATTTTCCGGGGAAACTTCATTTTCGGCACGATAGGGAATTGTTTGGAGAGGCTGTGTTTTGCTTGTTGGACAATGCCGTGAAATATAGCGGGAGAGGCGGGACGATTGAATTTGGCGCGAGGCAAAATGAGATGTTTACGCAGATTTGGTTGCGTGACCATGGAATCGGAATCGAGGAAGGGGACGAGGAGAAGGTTTTCCGGCGCTTTTATCGCGCGGAAAACGCCAGGGAGCAAGAAGGCGTTGGCATCGGTTTGACGATTGCGCGGGAAATCGTGTTGCAACATGACGGATTCATGCGGGTGGTACGTCAAAAAGACGGAACCCGCATGGAAATACATCTAGAAAACCAGTGAGTTTCGCGATGGGTCATACGCCTTCTCACCGTCAGGTTTTCGTACGGTCTGCGCAGTAAATGCGCAGGCCTGGTTGAATGGCAATCAGCCAATCACGGTCAAGGCTTTTCTTCGGAAACGTCAGGATGTAGGTAAGTGTACTGCAGGGCCTTTACTTCGCTTGTGTCGACCATGGTCAGCGTGACGTTTCCACTTTCCAGGTACCAGACGTCGGTGGGGGTGGACACCGCGGCAAACTTGTCGGAATTGGGTTGGTAGCCGCTTTCGCCCAACGCGGCCTTGGCTTCTTCGTGGATCCGGTCATAGACTTCCTTTAAATCATCGGAATCATCGCTTTCATACATCCAGGACATGCCCACGAGCTTTTCCTTGTCGTCAAACATGTACTTGACGGTTCCCGTTAATCCGTCGTATTCTTTGGGAAAGGTATATGTCGTGCCGCCATATATGGAATCATATGTTTCTTGGCTGTCGCCTTCCAGGCTTGTGATGTCTTCGAGCGTGTTGCCCCAGGTGATGGTGGTAAAGGGACATTCTGCCGTCTTTTTTTGACATCCGGTCAGCGAAAAAGAAAAAAGAATCATGATGAAAAGTAAAAGGGGGAGCTTGCGTGTGTGCTTCATGTGTTACCTCCATGGTTTAAATTGCTTTGTTTTATGTTAGTATACAATAACGAAAGAAGAATGGCAATAGTGCTTTGGTCAAAATCGTCCTTGCCGTTTTGGGCGGAAAGGCGTATAATGCTTGTAATGGTCAGAGCCATAAAAATATGGTTGAAAGGGGGGGCGTGGAATGTCGGCAACAATGCGTGACGTGAAAAATAAAACAGGGCTTTCTTTGGCCACGATTTCCAAGTATTTGAATGGCGGAAACGTGCTTCCGGAGAACAAGGTTTTGATTGAAGCGGCAATTAAAGAATTAAATTATGAAGTGAATGAAATTGCCAGAGGGCTTGTGAAAAATAAAACGAAGATTGTGGGAGTCATGGTTCATGACATCGAAAGCTTTTTCTCGGGAAAGCTGTTGCATTATATAGGGAAGGAACTCAGAAAATACGGATACGGAATTATGATTTGTGACTCCAATAATGACAAGGCGGTGGAAGCGGAAAACCTGAAGTTTTTAGTGAGCCGGAAGGTGGATGGCATCATCGTGCTGCCGGTGAGCCTGAAGGGGGCGTTTTTGAAACCGGCCGTGAAGAGTAACATTCCAGTGGTCTTGGTAGACCGCTCCGTTCAGGACGAGGATTTTGACTGCGTGGGGATCGACAACAAGACGGCGGCGTTTCGGGCGGTCGACCTATTGTTGAAGAACAACCACAAGAAGATTGCGGTGATTGCCTCGAACGTGGAATATACCGGAGTGGAGCGTATCAAAGGGTACGAGGAGGCGATGCGGCAGGCGGGGCTGGAAATCAGGGAAGAATACATTAAGACAGGTCTTCATACAATCGAGACGGGGTACGAGGGCATGAAGGAACTGCTGGCGAGTCCGGATCGCCCGACGGCGGTTTTGCTGGGAAATTATGACACGATGCTGGGCGGCGTATTGGCGGTGAACGAGTCTGAATTTTCCTGCCCGGAGGATATTTCACTGATTGGCTTTGACTCCTTGTTGGTAAGCGGCCTGGTTCGTCCGAGCTGGTACGTGGTGGAACAGCCGATGGAGGAGATTTGCGGGAAGACGGTGGAGTTGCTGCTTGGCCGGATTGAAAAAAAGGAAACGGAACCGCCGGTTAAAATGTGGCTTGGGACGAGGATAAAAGAAGGCGAATCAATTCGAAGGCTGGAGTAGGCGGCTTGCCGGTATCAAGAGGCGGCAGTAAGAAGAGGTGAGAAACGTTGTTTTGTGAAAAATGACGATTCTCACCTCTTTTGTGTCAGTGCATGTGGAGTGGAAAATGAGCCAAAAAGCGCGTAAAATGCACCTTTTTACTTTTTGACGGTTATTTGCCTCGGTATCAATATTTGTAAATATTAACAAAGAGCGAAACGTTTCGCGCTAAAAAGGTGGAAATATATTGACAATGAAAACGGCATATAGTATAATATGCACTATAAGAAACGAAGAAACAATGTCGAACATATAATGATTGCCTAAAAAATAACAATGTTTTCGAAAAAGATTTTGGGGAAGACGAGAGCGAAACGTTTTGCTCTAAAATGTCGAAAATGTACATGCAGGGCAGTCGGGGGACATTGGAGGAACGGTTTATGAAGGAGGAGTGAAAGTGGAGAAAATCAAACAAAACGCACTTGTGCAAAAGGTGGGATTTAACAGAATTGTCTTAATTTTTGTGTTGCTTCTGATGTATTTGATGTTCGGCCTTCTGACGGGAGGCGCCTTTTTCGGCTTTTCGCGAATTGCGAATGCATTGAACTACGCATACTTTCTGGGGTTCCTTTCTTTGGGCGTGACGTTCGTTATTGCCACGGGAGGGATTGATTTCTCGATTGGGCCGGTTATGTTTTGTTGCGCGCTGGTTTCCGGGTACAGCTTGACGACGTACGGGGTGCCGATGGCACTTAGCCTGCTTTTGAGCGTGTTGATTGGCGTGCTGTTTGGTACGTTTAATGGATATCTGGTGGCGTACTGGAACGTGCCGCCGTTTATCGTGTCGATGGCGAGCATGAACATCGCGAAAGGCATTGCCGCCGTGTTTACGAAGACACAGTCGGTGAGTTGGCCGCAGTCATCATCGGAAAATGGTTGGTATCGAAACTTTGTGAGCATGAATGGGATTCCGGTGGGATTGATAGTGTTCTTGCTGGTAGCCGTTGTTTGCGCGGTTGTGTTAAACCAGACGAAGTGGGGGCGTTACATACTTTGCCTTGGCAGCAACGAGGAGGCCGTCAGGCTTTCCGGCGTGAACGTGAAGCGGTGGAAGATGCTGGCCTACATCATCTGCGGCATCCTGGTCGGTATCGCCTCCATCTATTTCGTGGCGGCATACACGACGGTACAGCCGGGATATGGCGACCAGTATAATAATGAAGCGATTGCCGGATGCGTCATGGGCGGCACGTCCATGGTCGGGGGATTGGCCTCCATCAGCGGCACGGTGATTGGCGTGTTCATCATTTCTCTTTTGCAGCAGGGTATTCTCGCGCTTGGATTTACGAAAGAATACCAGTACATTATTACAGGTCTGATTGTTATTGCGGCGGTTTATGCGGACGTTTCCGCAAGGCGCAGGAAGAATTAAGGATCGGATGGAAGAATCGGATGGCGAGAAAGGAGAAATGAGGATATGGGCGAAGTTATTTTGACGATGAAGGACATTGACAAATCGTTTCCGGGTGTTCACGCGCTTGACCACGTGGATCTGGAAGTGAGGAAGGGTGAAGTCCTCGCGCTGATGGGCGAGAACGGCGCGGGCAAGTCCACCTTGATGAAGGTGCTGACGGGCATTTATAAAAAGGATTCCGGCACGATTACATATGAAGGGAAGGAAGTCGAGTTCAAGAACACGAGGGAGGCCCAGGACGCGGGCATCGTCATCGTGCATCAGGAGCTGAACATGTTGGGACACCTGACGGTCGCGCAGAACTTGTTCATCGGCCGGGAGTTCAAGAAAGGAATTCAGATTGACGACAAGAAGATGAATGAGGAGGCGAAGAAGCTTTTCGACCGGCTGAACGTGAACATCGACCCGAAGGAGACGATGTCGAACCTGACGGTCGGCAAGCAGCAGATGTGCGAGATTGCCAAGGCGGTGTCATTTGACGCAAAAGTCATTATCTTCGATGAACCGTCGGCGGCACTTACGGAGTCGGAGATTGAAGAGATGTTCAAGATCA
>CATLEQ010000333.1 GCA_949915905.1 uncultured Lachnospiraceae bacterium
CCAAAGCGAAATCGAACGTCCAAAGCACAGACAAAAGGACACAAAAGAAAAAAAAGGAAGGGCGGGATTTGGAAGAAGCTCTTAGTCGTGATACTGATTCTGGCCATGCTGGGCGGCCTTGGCTATCTGGCGGTTGTGGGATTTCAATTAAAAAAGATTACCGTGCTCAATAACCGGTTTACATCCACCGAAGAGGTGACGGGGTGGATTTCGCAGGACAGGTATTCCACGAACACACTTTATGTGTGGTGGAAATATAACCATGCTGATTTGTCGGCACTTCCGGCGGTCGAGAGTGTTCATGTGGAAATAAAGTCCCCGCAGGAGGTGACGGTTGACGTGACGGAGAAGGTTTTCATCGGGCGAGTGGAAATGAACGGCGAGTTCTTTTATTTTGATAAAAAAGGAATTATTTCTTACAAAAGTGCCGAGGTACTTTATGGGGTTCCCTTGATCAGCGGGATGGAGCCGGATGCAGAAAAAACTCAGGTAGGAAAAGAACTGCCGATTTCCGACAAGGCCGTGTTTGAAAAAATCGAGGAAGTATCAGGTCTGCTTGCGCAAAATGAGTTGCGGCCGGACGGGATCGAAATCGTTGGGACGGAGCTGTCATTGTGGTTTGGCGGGGTGAAGATTTTGTTAGGAGATGCAAAGCTTTCGCTTCGAGTGGAGCAGATTTCCCCGATTCTAAAAAAATTAAATGAATTATATCCGGGACAAAACGGTGTGCTGCATTTGGAAAAATATGAGCAAGGGACGGAATTTATTCGTTTTGAACCAGAACGAGGGTGATGACAATGGACGTGCTTACAAAGGAGCAGCGCCATAAGGCCATGAGCCATATCAGGAGCAAGGATACGAAGATTGAAGTGGCACTACGCAAAGAATTGTGGGCGCAGGGCTATCGCTACCGGAAAAATTATAAGGCACTGCCGGGAACTCCGGACATTGTGTTGACCAAGTACAAGATTGCCATTTTTTGTGACGGTGAATTGTTTCATGGAAAGGATTGGGAAATTTTAAGGCCGAGGCTTTTAAGGGGGAACAATCCTGACTTTTGGATTAAGAAGATTGAAAGGAACATGGAACGTGACCGAAAAAATGATAAAAAGCTTTTATTCATGGGATGGACGGTCATACGTTTCTGGGGCGAGGACATCCTAAAGCGTCCCAAAGAGTGCATAAAAGTTGTGGAGGAAGCCATTTTTGAGAACATGGTCAGCGATATGGAGGAGTGATAATCCCCAAAACTTTGCAGAAACATACGAATTTTTTGAAAAAGTTTGAAAAATACGCAAAAATCTATTGATTATTTATCCAAAAGACTATATTATATACATATTGAGGTCTTTCGTCCCACAAAGGGGCGGTGTCTATAGTATAAGACAACAAAGGAGGAAATACTCTTGTTAGAAATTAAAACCAACGAATCAGAAGCGGCCGCAAGAATTATTGTCATTGGCGTAGGCGGCGGCGGCAACAATGCCGTGAACCGCATGATTGACGAGCAGATTGCGGGTGTAGAGTTTATAGCGATTAATACAGATAAGCAGGCTTTGCAGCTATGTAAGGCACCAACCTTGATGCAGATTGGAGAGAAGCTGACAAAGGGGCTTGGCGCGGGAGCGCAGCCGGAGGTTGGAGAGAAGGCCGCCGAGGAGAGTGCGGAGGAGATTTCAGCAGCCATCAAGGGTGCCGACATGGTATTTGTCACCTGCGGCATGGGCGGTGGAACCGGAACGGGAGCGACCCCGGTGGTTGCCCGGATTGCGAAGGAGCTTGGAGCATTGACGGTCGGTGTCGTTACGAAGCCGTTCCGTTTTGAATCCAGGACGCGTATGCAGAACGCGATGTCGGGAATCGACAAGTTGAAAGAGAACGTGGACACCTTGATTGTCATTCCGAATGACAAGCTGTTGGAGGTGGTCGACAGACGGACGACCATGCCGGAAGCCTTGAAGAAGGCGGACGAGGTATTGCAGCAGGGTATTCAAGGCATCACGGACTTGATTAATGTGCCGTCCCTTATCAATTTGGATTTCGCGGACGTTCAGACCGTGATGAAGGACAAGGGTATCGCTCATATAGGTATCGGAGAAGGACGCGGCGATGACAAGGCTTTGGAGGCCGTGAAGCAGGCGGTTGCAAGTCCGCTTTTGGAGACGACCATCCAGGGCGCGTCGCATGTCATCATCAACGTATCCGGCGACATCACTTTGATGGATGCGTCCGATGCGGCGGAGTTCGTACAAGAATTGGCAGGAGAGAATGCCAACATTATTTTTGGTGCCACTTATGATGACACGAAGAACGACGAGGCTACCATTACCGTGATTGCGACCGGCTTACATAACGTAGGCGGAAGTGCGTCAAAGCTTAAGGCGAGACTGGAAGGACAGCAGAAGTCAGGTGCCGTGCTTCAGAGCGGTGACATGATGGGAAGGAAGCCGATGGACGGTGTTTCCAGAACCGGCGCGGCCAGGCCGACGACCGGCGGCACGATGCCGACCTTGCAGCCGAGACCGACAAGCAGCGGCGTGAAGGAACAGCAGATTAAGATTCCGGATTTCTTTAGGAAGTAATAAAGTGAAAGATGTGTGGCACCCAGGATCGATGGTTCTGGGTGTCATTTTTGTCGAAACATCTCTTAAAACCTTCGTCAGTATCTGACAAAATCTCGTATGTTTATTTTATATAATATGTTTTGTCCGGTTCATCACCTTGTTGATGTTTCGGGAGGATGCATGCAAATCTACTTTGCCCCATCATATGATGTGAAGGCAAAGATGCCTGACAAGGGGCGATGGAAGTATGTACTATGAGTTATACATAGACGTGTTCTTTTTTACGAATTTCATGATGGATTCTCTGCTGCTTTTGGCCGTGAGAGCCATGTTGAAAATTCGGGTGAGAACGGGCAGGGCATTTTGGGGCGGAGCTTTGGCAGCTTTTTTAGCCTGCGTGATGATTGCCCTGCCATTTCCAGAGTTGCTTAAATACATATTGTTTTATGTGGGGATCCCGGCCTTGTCGATACGGATAGGGCTTGGCATTTGCCAGGCCAAAGACTTTGTAAAGGCGTTTGCATTGCTTTATTTCGCGGCATTTTTATGGGGCGGAATCCAGACGGCGCTGCGGCCGTATATTCACGCGGCAGGCGTGTTTTTTGCCGTATCGGTGGCATCCTACTACCTATTTTCGTTTTTCTGGCAGCTTGCCACAAGCGTGCAAAAGCAGCAGAAGAAAATCTGTGAAGTCCGCTTGTTTACCGGTGAGGGGGAATATGTATTAAAAGCCCTTTTAGATACCGGAAATGCACTGCAAGACCCTATTTCAGGGGAGCCGGTCAGCGTGATTGGAAAAGATACGGCGGGACGGATTTTAGGCGGGGACGCAGAACAGAAAATGGCCGAACGGGGACTTCGCTATATCCCGTATCGCACGGTGGGTGGAGAAGGCGTACTGCCAATCGTGCGTATGGAAAAGATGTGTGTGAAGCTTTCAAAGGACGAGTGGGTCGTTCGCCCCATTATTGGCATCAGCGGGCAGAAAATCGAGGAGCGGCAGGAGTATCAAATAATTTTAAACCCAGACATCATTAGTAAGCGTCCATGATACGGATGCTAAGTGTTTATGGCAGGAGGAGCAAGACATGTTTGTAAAAGTAGCAGTACCACAACAGTTTCAATTGAAAATCGTACCGGATTTTAAAAATCTCTTTTTTTCGAATCAAAGGGAAATTCATTATATCGGCGGCTCGGAGGTGTTGCCCGCGCCTCTGGATGCGGAAAAAGAGGGCGAGGTCATTCAAAGGCTGGCAACGGAAGGATATGAGGAGGCAAGGCGGCTTTTGATTGAACATAACCTGCGCCTGGTCGTGTACATAGCAAAGAAATTTGACAATACAGGCGTGGGCGTGGAGGATTTGATTTCGATTGGGACGATCGGGTTAATCAAGGCCATCAATACATTCCAGCCGACAAAGAAAATCAAGCTGGCAACCTATGCCTCCCGTTGTATTGAAAATGAGATTTTGATGTATTTAAGGCGCAATAACAAGACGAAGCTGGAGGTGTCCATCGACGAGCCGCTCAACGTGGACTGGGATGGAAACGAATTGCTCCTATCCGACATTTTGGGGACGGACGAGGACACGATTTATAAGGACTTGGAGTCCGAGGCGGAGCGAAAAGTATTGATGAAGGCGGTTGACAAACTGTCAAAACGAGAAAGATTGATTATCCAGATGCGTTTTGGCCTGGACAGCCCGTCCGGCGAGGAAAAGACGCAGAAGGAAGTGGCGGACTTTCTGGGAATTTCCCAATCGTACATTTCGCGGTTGGAGAAGAAAATCATGCAG
>CATLEQ010000334.1 GCA_949915905.1 uncultured Lachnospiraceae bacterium
CCTCATCATCAAAAATCAATTCTGGGGACATCCTCAAATTTTCTTTCTTTATCAGTTCCTCTGCCTCTTTTTCTGTCATTCCAACTACATCTGGAACTTTTATTTCTTCTTTACCAGTACTTACCACCACTTTAATCGTCGTATGCTTATCAACCTTCTTATTAGCAGCCACTCTCTGTTCAAGAATACGTCCACTTTCAACCGTATCTGATGGTTTAGTCCCTTCTCTTTCATATCCCAAATTCTTTTCCTTAAGTACCGCTTTGGCTTCCTCTTCCGTCATTTTATACAAATCCGGTACCGGTACCTTGTCGTCGACCTCGGTCTTGGCCTGCGGCTCCTTATTGTCCGAATCACCCATAATCGACGGCAGAGCCAGAACCAAAATCAATATTAAAATCACTGCCACCCCGGCTATGATGCCGCCTATGACCAGCTTCTTTTTCGCCTCTTCCTGGTTGCGGCGAGCCGTGGCACTTCTGCGCCGTTCTTCCTGCCTGCGCCGTTCCCTTCTCATCTCCTCCTCGTCGTAATCATCCTCGTCTTCATCGTAATCATCCTCGTCATAGTCACGGGCGCGTCCCCTTCCCCTCACGGGTCTACGCGGGGTATCGTACTCATCGCGTGCCCCCGAGTTCCGTCTCTTGACACGCTCGACCTCTTCCTCGGACATCAAAACCGTCTCCGTCCCGCGCGGTGCACGCCTAGGAGCCTGTACTCCCATGTCCACAAAGTCACCCTCCGGATCCACGAGGGAATGTTTCAAATCCGTGATGACCTCTTTACAATCCTGATAACGTTCCTCCGTATTTTTCCGCGTACACTTCAAGATAATGCACTCAAGGCTGTGCGGAACGTCCGGCACCTCGTTCGAGGGCGGCTGCATCTCCTCTTTCAAGTGCTTGACGGCCACCGTCACCGTGGAGTCCCCGTCAAACGGCACATGCCCGGTCACCATCTCATACATCGTGATACCTGCGGAATAAATGTCGCTCTTCTCGTCCACGGAGCCGCCCCTGGCCTGCTCCGGCGAAGTATAGTGCACCGAACCCATCACGTTCGTGCTGATGGTGCTCGTAGACGTCGTAGCCCTGGCGATACCAAAATCCGTCACCTTGACCTTTCCGTCATGCGAAATGATGATGTTCTGCGGTTTGATGTCACGATGTATAATATGGTGATTGTGTGCCGCCTGGATCCCCGTCATCATCTGAATCGCGATGCTGATGGTCTCTTTCGCGGACAACCGCTCTTTCTTTTCAATATAATCCTTCAGCGTGATGCCCTCGACCAGCTCCATGACCATATAATACAGCCCGCGGTCCTGCCCCACGTCATAAACATTTACCACGTTCGGATGCATCAGTCCGGCCGCCGCCTGGGCTTCGCTTACGAACTTCTGTATAAACACCTCGTCATTGCGGTAATCGCTTTTTAATACCTTCACCGCGACAAAACGGTTCAACTTGTGATCCTTGCTCTTATATACGTCCGCCATGCCTCCGGTGCCGATGCGCTCTAAAATCTCATAGCGTTTTCCTAAAAAAATTCCCTCTTTTAACATATGATACTCACCTCGTCAGTAAATGGTTCTACCAAGACCACTCCTATATTGTCCGTGCCGCCGTTTTCCTTGGCCGCCGCCACCAGTGCCGTCCCGGCCTCCACAATGTCCCGGCCGCCCTGCACGATATGGAAAAGTTCCTCGTCCTCCACCATGTTGCTCAACCCGTCCGTGCACATCAATATGATGTCTCCCCGTTTCAGACGGTGCTCGTAAAAGTCCACTTCCACCGCGTCCTTCGCCCCGATGGCCCGCGTGATGATATTCTTATCCGGGTGGTGCTTTGCCTCTTCCGGCTTGATGCCGCCTAAGCGCACCATCTCCTCCACCAACGAATGGTCTTTGGTAAGCTGGGTGATGCCCTGATTAATCAAATACAGACGACTGTCACCCACATTGGCAAAATACATCATCTGCCGGACAATCGTCGCCACCACGATGGTCGTCCCCATCCCCTTTAGGTGAACGTCCTCCGACGCTTTCTTGATAATTTCCTTGTTCGCCTTTTTGATGGCACGAATCAGCGCCTTCTCCACGTCCTTCTCGCCGCTCTGCTTCAATTCCTGCCTCACGACCTCGACCGTGTATTTCGAGGCAAAATCTCCCGCCTGATGGCCGCCCATGCCGTCCGCCACCACGAACAAGTTCGGCAACGGCCCCAGCGGGACGTCTGATGTATATACATAGTCCTGATTCACTTGTCTTACCATGCCCACGTCAGTGATCGAAAACGTCTTCATAGAACTCTCCTTTAATTATGTACGCATTTCGCCGTGATAATATGAGCCAAAAACCGTGCTTTTCCATGTACCCATGAACCACAAGCCCCTCTGACCCTGATATCATTCAATATTTTAGCACAACCCGGAGAAAAGAACAAGTGATAAATCAGCCCAATTCTAAGTTTTAAGAGTCTTTAAGAGTCGAGTTACCGTACTTTTCATATAGTCTTGGGATTTGCCGCGAAATAATTTTCGATATACGTTTGAGCTTGCATTTCATCTAATTCGAAATTTTTTTGTAATTTCGCCTTGATTTTTTCAATAGGAACATTAAATTCTAAATTATCAGCAATTAATACCTGAATTCCTTTTTCAATCCCCTTCTGAATTCCTTTTTCAATTCCTTTCTGTTCTACTCCGTCGCTTAAATTGCACATTTGTGACACCTCGCTTTCCAATTCCTTTGTCATTTCGATATGGAATTCTTCTTGTAAAATTTTCTTTTTTTCTTCTGCCTTTTTATCTGAAGAAAGCAATACGTCTAACAATTTTAAAATACCGTTGTACTTGTCGTCCTCGGTTTTTCCCAGACAAATCATAATTACCGTCATCAAATCATAGTTTTCTCTTTTTTCAGATACGTTTCCAATCAGGCTTTCTTCACGAACGATATATCTTGAAATCGTATTTTCCCGATGTTTTGGCGGATTCATGCATATCCAAACCGAATAGACTTTTTTGATTTTTTCATAGTGTTTGTTTGTGAATTCTGTTCCGTATTGTGAAGAAATCATCCGGCTACAATAATAAATTCCTCGTTTGACAATGGGATACCCCGGATAAAAATTATTTTGCGCTTCCACGTTTATAAACAATTTTATCAAGCTCCCCGTTCGTGGAACTACGGCATGAAAACGAATATCGTAAGTAATCGTTCCCTCTTTGATCGTACTATCTTCCGTTGAAGTCCCCGTTATTTGCTCCTCTTCCCAGATTTGCTCGTCTCGCTCAAATTGCTTTGTGTTGCGAATCATTTCCTCGTCGGGATTTACTGCCACCTGAGAGATCTGTGGCTCTCCTTCAATAAACCTCTCCGCAATTTCTTTTATAGAAAACTCCTTATATTCTTCAATGCAAGTTTTCATAATCCATGCAAGGATAACCTTGTTTGCCAATAACTTTTTACACGCCGCATCATATCTGGCCTTTTCTCCGACGATGTTAATATTCTCTGCAAGCATTGTTTCCATTCTCATTATTAATTTTATCCTCCTATGTGTTAATCTATCCTGATACGCTAGTCCTTTACTTTCTAAACGTCCGTCTATATCTTACGCATGAATCCCCTCCTTGTGTTATGGCGGGTGCATTCCCTTGTCAGAAATTCCCGCTTTTTATGTTATGTGGTTAAAAGCATGGATTTTCTGATTTTTTGAATAGACGAAGGACAAAAACTTCGGATTTGTTCTAATGAGAAAATATGCTTTGAAAGTATATTAGCACATGAAAAAAACAAAGGCAACCATTATTTTTGATTTAAGATTTCTGAAAAAGTGACTCCAGATGCCGTCTCCTCAACTGCCCGCAGGCTCCGTCGATATCCGCGCCCATCTCTCTTCGTATCGTCGCGTTGACCCCGCTTTTTTCCAGCTTATGCTGAAACTCTAATGCTTTCTTCCGATCCGGCCTTCTAAGGCCGCGTTCCCTGACGGGATTGACCGGAATCAGATTGACATGGCAATTGCGCGGTCTGGCGATGGAACTCAACGCCCTCGCATCCTCGTCCGTGTCATTGACCCCGCTCACCAGGCTATACTCGAAGGTAATACGCCGTCCGGTTTTCTCAAAATATGCGTCACATGCCGCAAGTACCTCCGGCAATTCGTAGCGGTTCGCCACCGGCATCAATTCTTTCCGCTTCTCCTGCGTGGCTCCATGCAGGGAAAGTGCCAGGGTAATCTGCAATTTTTCCTCCGCCAGCTTGTAAATTTCCGGCACGATGCCGCACGTCGACACCGTGATATTGCGCTGGCTGATATTCAGGCCATGCGTATCCGTCAACATAT
>CATLEQ010000335.1 GCA_949915905.1 uncultured Lachnospiraceae bacterium
CTCCCGATCCCAGGACTGGCTCATCGCCAGACATACCGGATAGCTGGTCACGTCCATCGGACGGAACTTGAACGGTCCGAAGAACCCGTGTGAAGCCTCGCTCCAGTAGTTGTAGTACGGCACGTCCAAACGCGGGATGGCCGCCCCGTGGTTGCCCAACTGGCTAATCTTCTCCTCCAGCGTCATCTTCGACACGAGGTCTGCCGCACGCTCCTCGAAGCTGTACGACTCATTCTTGTAAATTGGCATGTTCTTGTTTCTCCCTTCTTTTTGATGTGTTTTGTGTGCGTGTTGTGTGCTCGTGCACATGTTTCATACTCTTATCATACCAAATATATCCGGCAAAAGCAAGAACTATTTGTTCTGCAAAAAATATTTATATTTTGCCAAAGATACCGATATAAAAATAGCCGTCTAAAGCTTATATCTAAATCATAAAATCAAATTTACGATGATTGGAGGAACATATGCATGATTAGAACAAGCTTTAACGCTAGTTGGACAACGTATCCCGACGGCAGAATAAAGCTCAAAAAAAATGTCACCTTGCCTCACGATGCAATGCTGGAAGAAGATCGGATTCCAGACATTGCCGAGGGAACTGCTTCTGCTTATTTTCCCGGTGGAACATATGTCTATGAAAAAGAATTTTGGTCATTGACAGAGTGGCAAGGAAAAAGCATCCTTCTCGAATTCGAGGGGATTTACAGAAAAGCCACCGTTATAATAAATGAAAAAACCATCGCAAGGCAGAACTACGGATATACGGGATTCTACGCCGATTTGACGGAGCACTTGCACACGGATAAGCCAAACATACTAAAAGTGCTTGTCAATAACTCGCAGATTCCAAATTCAAGGTGGTATACGGGAAGCGGAATCTATCGGCCGGTTAATCTGTTAATCGGAGGCGCGGACTATGTTCTCCCCGAGAAGACAAGGATAAACATTGACCATGTAACCCCGGTTAAATATGAGGATTTATTCGAGGAGTCCGTACCCGTGCAAGGTGATGCGCAAATAACCGTTTCTGCGTCTCTTAAAAATCATACGGGCAAGCCCCATCAACTCACATACCAGGTTCTGGATGAGAAAAAGGACGTGGTGGCAGAAGGTTCACTTGATATGGATTCCAACGCTTCAAACACCTTCGCAGAAACCTACAGCACGCGTATTGAATTAAATGACGTAAACCTTTGGTCAGAGCTTTCACCATCATTGTATACGTTACGGCTCATTGCATCATCTGATGATAAGAATGCAGACGAGGAAGAAATACTATTTGGTATTCGAACACTTTCCTGGTCTGCGAATACCGGTCTCACGGTAAACGGGAGAATGGTAAAACTCAAAGGCGGCTGTGTACATCATGACAACGGAATCCTCGGTGCCAAGGAATATAGGGAAGCGGCCGAGCGAAAGGTTAGAATTTTAAAAGAATGCGGCTACAACGCGATTCGAAGCGCACATAACCCAATAAGCAAAGAACTTCTAACCGCATGCGACCGGCAAGGAATGTTTATTCTGGATGAGACTTGGGACATGTGGCTGACCTCGAAGAACGACTATGACTATTCATTAGATTTTGAAAATGAATGGAAAAAGGATGTCACCGCATTAGTGGACAAAGACTATAACCACCCTTCCGTCGTCATGTATTCCATCGGAAATGAAATTTCCGATATGGGAAAACGATATGCCGTAGAATTACAGAAAGAAATCGTGGCACTGTTCCATAAGCTCGACTCCTCTCGCCCGGTTACCCACGCCATAAATATAATGGCAGGAATGAGCAGAACAAGGGCTGCCAAGAAACCCGTTCATAAAAAAAATACAGATGATACCGTCAATCCAAAGCGCAAAGGGACGTTCGGGGGCTTGGTGGGCAGCAAATTAATTAATACTGTCGTCACATTTTTTCCAAAATTGATTGCATCTGTCACTGCGGAACAAGCCACAAAGAGTTTAATGCCATTTCTAGAAAGCGAAGACATCATAGGATTCAATTATGGTCATCTAATCATGGAGGGTCTGACCGAACTGAATCCTGAAGCTTTAGTTGTAAACACGGAGACTTTTCCGAAAGCAATCGCGCGTACCTGGCCTATCATTGAGAAGAATCCGGCCTTGGTAGGTGATTTCATGTGGACGGCATGGGATTATTTAGGCGAAGTCGGCATAGGCGTATGCACATATGGTACAAATAAGAAGCAGTTTAATAAGCCGTATCCTTGTATCAGTGCTGGAATAGGTTCCATAAATCTAATCGGAGAGCCAGAGGCGCAAGCAGCATTCTCCGCCGCGGCCTTTCATGTACTGAAGCGTCCCTATATCGGGGTGCGTCCGGTAACTCACTCTGGTGAACGCGCGGAGATGGGGCAATGGCGGGGGACGGATGTCGTTGACTGCTGGACTTGGCCGGGATACGAAGGCAAACCGGCAGAAGTCCATATATTTTCCGATTGCGCCGCAGTTGAATTGTTCGTAAATGAAATATCTCTTGGAAAGCAAAAAATCATAGAAAATCTGGCAGTCTATAAAACAGTTTATGAACCTGGAAAACTAGAAGCCATTTCTTATGACGAAAAGGGAAATGAAATGGCGCGAAGCGAACTGAAAACCGCCGGTACAATTGCAGAAATAGAAATCACTCTGGAGCCTACAGCAGAATCAGACGAACTCTTTTTCTATCGATTAACTCTTGTAGACTCCAAGGGCATTTGCTGCCCTCAAAAAAACACGAAGATCCAAGTGCGCGTAAAAAACGGGGAACTTATCGCACTGGGAAGTGGAAATCCCATCACAGAGGAATCGTACCTATCAGACACATTTACTACATGGCATGGAAAACTACTTGCAGTTGTCAGGAAAAACGGGAATCTCATGCCGGAATTAACCGCAACAATGAAGTAAATAAAAGGAGGCAAACATGCAGATTATAGATAAAGTTAGAACAAAGGCGCATCTTAATACAGAGGTAACAGAACTTGAAGTAAAAAACCGGGCAGTGGCACTCAAAGCGGCAAACGAAGCCATCGTGCTTTTAAAAAACAATGGCCATTTACCGCTCAAGGCCGGTACGACGGTTGCCATGTACGGAGACGGTATCACAAATACGGTGAAATGCGGCAGCGGCAGCGGCGAATGTAACAATAGAGAAAACACCAGCATCTACGACGGCATGAAATCGGCCGGATTTTGCATTGTAAATGATGCCATGCTGCAAGAATACATTCGTCTGGCCAAAAAGGATAGAACGGAATATGTTGCGGCTCAGATAAAGAAAGCCGGTTTTCTCAACTTTAACGTGACCATGTCGGCAATGGCAGAACCATATTCCAATCCTCCTTTCAAGAAATTGTCGGAAGGCGATTTGATTGCCGCAGATACATGCATTTACGTCGTTTCAAGAATATCCGGCGAAGGGTATGACAGAAAGCTTGCCAAAGGTGATTATTATCTCTCTGATTTAGAAAAAGAAAACATCCTCCTCTGTGCTTCTAAATACGAGCATATGGTTTTAATTATAAATGCCGGCGGAATCGTCGACTATGGCGCGGTGGATACGGTGGACTTTGACGGCGTTCTTTATATGGCCATGCTCGGAGAGACCGGCGGCGAAGCCGTTGCCAGCATACTTTCCGGAAAAGTCAATCCGTCCGGTCATTTGACGGATAGCTGGGCCGTGAAATACGAGGACATTCCATTTGCTAAAGAATATAGCTATCTCAATGGCGATACAAATAAGGAATATTATAAGGATGATATTTTCGTTGGTTATCGATACTATGATACCTTCGGAGTGGAACCCAAGTTCCCGTTTGGATATGGACTGAGTTATACGTCATTTGAAATTACGGGTTCCGCCGTCATGCATGATACCGATTCACCCCCAACGCTTGCCTTGAAGATTACCGTAAAGAACACTGGCACGGTTTCTGGTAAAGCAGTAGCGCAAGTTTATGTGTCGTGCCCTGACGGAAAACTGAAAAAGGAATACCAGCGATTGACGGGCTTTGCCAAAACCGGTGAAATCCTGCCGGGAGCCGGGGAGGACTTCACGGTTGAAATTCCCCTAACGGCTCTGGCAAGCTATGATGCGGCGACCGCCTCAATCATTTTAGAAAAAGGAAATAATATCATCCGCATAGGCGACTCCTCAATAAACACCAGGGCAATAGCCATCCTGGAAATAGAGAATACGATGGTTGTCTCAAAGCATGATAACATTTGTCCTCTTCAGGATGAACTGAACATTATGGCCAAACCGGATGACAAGATTTCTGACGG
>CATLEQ010000336.1 GCA_949915905.1 uncultured Lachnospiraceae bacterium
ATCTGTCCTGTCGAGGACTTAATCGCCGCCCTGCCGGACGCGGCGGATATCACAGAGGACAATGCAGACGAAGTGCGGGCGCAGCTTGATGAAATCCTTGCCCTCTATCAGGAACTGGCCGAGGACTTGCATGAGAGGGAGCGGGAAATCAAGGCGGCCAGGGGAGAAATCGTGGATCGAAACGGAACCGTTTTGGCGACCAATAAGACGGTTTGTACTATTTCGGTCGTCCACAGCCAGATCAAAAATCCCGAGGAAGTGATTGCCGTTTTGTCAAAAGAATTGGAACTGGACGAGGCAACCGTGCGAAAGCGGGTGGAAAAAGTATCTTCGATGGAGAAGATTAAGACGAACGTGGAGAAGGAGGTGGGAGACCGCATTCGTAATTACAACCTGGCGGGGGTGAAGGTGGATGAAGATTTTAAAAGATATTACCCGTATGACGAGGCTGCCTCCAAAGTACTGGGATTTACGGGGGGTGACAATCAGGGGATTATCGGTCTGGAGGTGAAATATGAGAAATATTTGAAGGGGGTCAATGGAACGATTCTTACTGTCACGGATGCGAGGGGCATTGAATTGGAAGGCGTGGCGGAGGACCGAATCGAGCCCGTGGCGGGGAACACGCTCAAGATTAGCATTGATTATAATATCCAGGCTTATTGCCAGCAGGCGGCCATGAAAGTGTTGGAAGAGAAGCAGGCGGACAGTGTATCGGTGATTTTGATGAATCCGCAGAATGGAGAAATTTATGCGATGGTAAATGTCCCGGAATTTAATCTGAACGACCCATTCACGCTTAACACGCTGGAGGGGACGGATGAGATGGACAGTGCAAAAAAGCAGGATTTGTTAAATCAGATGTGGCGCAATGGCTGCATCAATGATACATATGAGCCGGGGTCGACATTTAAAATTATCACCTCCTCGGCTTGTCTGGAGGAAGGCGTGGTAAAACTTACTGACACGTTTTCCTGCCCGGGGTATTGTGTCGTGGAAGACCGGAAGATTCGCTGTCACAAGGTGGGCGGACATGGCTCGGAAACCTTCGTGCAGGGATTGCAAAATTCTTGTAACCCGGTATTTATCAACATTGGACTGCGGTTGGGCTCGGATCGTTTTTATGATTATTTCGAGCAATTTGGACTGTTGGAAAAAACGAACATTGATTTGCCGGGGGAGGCGGGAACCATTATGCACAAACGCGAGGATATCGGCACGGTGGAGTTAGCCACCATGACGTTCGGACAGTCCTTCCAGGTCACGCCGATTCAGATGCTTACGACGGTCAGTTCCCTTATAAACGGGGGAAAACGGATTACGCCACATTTTGGTGTCTCCGTTGAGACGAAGGATGGCGAGACGATAAAAACGTTTCAATATAAGGAAAAAAACGGCATCGTGTCCGCGCAGACCTCGGAAACGATGCGTACGCTTTTGGAGAGCGTGGTGTCGGAGGGCGGCGGGATTAACGCCTATATCGAAGGATACCGCATCGGCGGGAAAACCGCGACCTCGCAGACGCTTCCGCGAAGTGCGCACAAGTATATTGCATCATTTATTGGATTTGCCCCGGCCGACGATCCGCAGATTATCGGCATGGTCATTATCCATAACCCGCAGGGCGTGTATTATGGCGGAACGATAGCGGCACCCGTGCTGCGCACGATCTATGACAACGTGTTGCCATATATGGGCATCGAAAAAAGTTATGATTCGCAGTCGGAGGACAATTGACCGGAATCGTAATAAAATGAAAAAACAAGCGGGGATTGAAAAAATAAGACAAATGCGGTATACTGTGAACGTTGTGGTAGATTTTACCGGAAGAGGGGAATCTGTCAGCGCGAAGCGCGTTGTAACTACAAAAAAGGATAAAGAGGTGCATCTATGACAAATCAGGTAATATTTCCGATATTGATTTCATTTGCGTTAAGTCTCCTTATGGGACCGATTATCATTCCGTTTCTTCGGAAGCTGAAAATGGGTCAGACCGAGCGGGTGGAGGGCGTGCAGTCCCATCTGAAAAAGGAGGGAACCCCGACGATGGGCGGGGTGATTATATTAGGCAGCGTCGTCATTACGTCGCTGATTTATGTGAAGGATTATCCAAAGATCATTCCGGTGTTGTTTTTGACGGTCGGTTTCGGGCTGATAGGATTTCTTGACGATTATTTGAAGGTGGTGCTGAAACGTTCAGACGGATTGTATCCTGCGCAGAAGATGGGGTTGCAGCTCGTGGTGACGGGCATCTTTGCATTTTATCTGGTCAAAGTGGCAGAAGTCCCGCTCACCATGTTGATTCCGTTTGGCGGCGGGAGAGTGCTTGACCTTGGGTGGTTTGCCATCGTGGTTTTGTTTGTGGCGGTGCTCGGTACGGTGAATGGTACGAACTTTACGGACGGACTGGATGGACTTGCGTCCAGCGTGACCTTGTTGGTCGCGGTGTTTTTTACGGTCGTCGCCGTCGGCACGAAGAGCGGCATTTCTCCGATTACCTGCGCGGTGGTGGGCGCCCTGATGGGATTTTTGCTATTTAACGTTTATCCTGCCAGTGTGTTTATGGGAGATACGGGCTCGCTTGCGTTGGGCGGCTTCGTCGCAGGGACGGCGTACATGATGCAGATGCCGCTTTTTATCGTCATCGTGGGATTGATTTATGTGGTGGAGGTACTCTCTGTGATCATTCAGGTGACGTATTTTAAGAAAACCGGTGGTAAAAGATTTTTTAAGATGGCACCGATTCACCATCATTTTGAACTTTGCGGATGGTCGGAGACGCGGGTGGTAGCCGTGTTTTCCATTGTCACGGCGGTGCTTTGCATGATTGCATTTTTGGGATTATAGGAGAGAAAAGAAAAATGGACATAAAAGAGAAAAAGGTGTTGGTGTTTGGTTCGGGAATCAGCGGGGTGGCCGCCAGCCGCCTGCTTTTAAAGGCCGGGGCCTATGTTACCCTTTATGATGGAAATGTGACGCTTGATGCAAAAGAGCTGAAAGCGCGCGTGTTAGATGCGCGGTTTGGAGTCGGCAAAGAAATAAAAGTGCCTTTTGAGGAACGTCTCACGGTATTGCTCGGAGAACTTTTCCGGGAGACTTGGGAGTCTCTTTCCCTGGTCGTAATCAGTCCCGGCGTGCCGACGGATTTGCCCGTGGTGGTGCAGATGAAGGAGGCGGGGATTCCGATTTGGGGCGAGGTGGAATTGGCCTATGCCTATTCCAAAGGAGACGTTCTGGCCATTACCGGCACGAACGGGAAGACGACGACCACGACGCTTTTAGGGGAAATTATGAAACGGTATCGTGAACAGACCTACGTCGTGGGAAATATTGGAAATCCTTATACGGAGATTGCGCTTGAGATGACGGATGAGTCGGTTGCCGTCGCGGAGATGAGCAGCTTCCAACTAGAGACGATACATGAGTTTCGGCCGAAGGTCAGCGCGGTTTTAAACATTACGCCGGATCATTTAAATCGTCACCACACGATGGAAGGGTACATTGCCGCCAAGAAAAATATTTTGCGAAACCAGACGGAAACGGATACATGTGTCTTAAATTATGAGGATGAGACGACACGGGAGTTTGCGAAGGAGACGAAGGCCAAGGTCGTTTATTTTAGCAGCCTGCAAAAGATGGAGGGCGGCATTTACCTGGAGGACGGTGATATCATTTACCATGTAGGGGAGCCGGTGAAAATCTGCCATGTGGATGAATTGCAGATTCTTGGCCGCCACAATTATGAAAACGTGATGGCGGCGGTGGCCATGGCGGCGGCCTACGGCGTGCCGTATGACACGATTCGGGAGGCGGTGCTGGCATTTCGGGGCGTGGAGCATCGAATCGAGTTTGTGGCGGAGAAGAACGGCGTCGCTTATTATAATGATTCGAAAGGGACGAATCCGGACGCGGCCATCAAGGGCATTCAGGCGATGAAGCGCCCCACGATTTTAATCGGCGGGGGGTATGACAAGGAATCTTCTTATGAAGAATGGATTCGTGCGTTTGACGGCAAGGTGAAAAAGCTGGTTCTGATTGGGGCCACCAAGGAAAAGATTGAAAAGACGGCTAAACGGCTCGGGTTTGTGGATACGGTACTGGCAGATGGTTTTGAGGAGGCCTTTGACATCTGTGTAAAATACGCGCAGGCAGGGGATGCCGTACTTTTGTCCCCGGCATGTGCAAGTTGGGGAATGTTTAAAAATTATGAAGAACGTGGAGATAAATTCAAAGAGCTTGTAAATCAGTTATAAGGAGTGGTTTTTATTG
>CATLEQ010000337.1 GCA_949915905.1 uncultured Lachnospiraceae bacterium
CCATTGTCGTGAACTTCCCAGTACTCCGGCACGGGCAAAGAATCATAGAATACTTCCCGCTCCGCATGTTCTTCGTGACTCTGCCCGGCAATATAATATTCATACGGCGAAAAAACGCCTTTGGGGAAAAATGCGCCATCCTCCAAAACCGTAATCTTTACATCCGCGCCCAAACAGTCCAGCGTTTCGCGTAATTTCCTTACCTCTTCCGTATATCTGTCAGAAAAAAATATCATTTTCTATCTCCCTAAGATTCTCAAACCAACATGTCGCCTGACGGCGACACTACCATGGATAAAAGTCAATTGCTTCGTGCTTACGCACTCCCGCAATCGTTGCCCGTATTCGCAATCCGTCCCGATTGCGCTATCGTCACTTTTCCTTTTGCCGTATCAACATAGGCCTTTAAAATAAATCCCTTGTCCTTGTTCCATCCTTTTAACAAGAAACATCGCCGTTCCATGTTTCTCGTTTCATATAGTTTTGTTCCAAACTCGTCACACATGCAAAAGCCGTCCGCCTTTCCTTTAAAATCCCATGACAAAACAAAACCTGCGTCATCAGACTCATCCCGTGTATCCCCAATAGTCTCTCGCAGCATCTCGTCCGAAGTTTCATTTAATTCAACCGAAATAAATTCGCCATCTATTGGCACCACCTTGATATTTGGAATGTTGCAGCGATGCACTTCCAGTTCTTCTAACAAAAGCTTCTTTTGCCCTTCTGTTGATACGACCATGGTATCAAGCATTTCCGTATATGGAAACCAGTCGTAATAATATCCTTTCGAGGACACCTCCTCGTCATTGCCTATGGTTTCAGAACCATGTCCAGCGCGAACCAACGCGACCAGCCGCGCCGCCTTTCCGAACATAAAGACGGCACGCAAAAGCCCGTTCGGCACGAAATCATCCAAAAGAACAATGTCTTGTTCCGACAAATTCAGCTTTTCTATAAATTCTTCCATCATTTGCAGCTTCGTACAAAGTCTGCCATCGGGAAATAGAAACCATTCCCTCTCCCTCTCGAATATCTGGTCATAGGCCACGGAACCGTCTTTCTTATAAAATGTACGCTTCGCCAGCTTCGCATATAATCCCTGCTCCGATGCCGCCGTTACGTAAGAATTCATATAAACAATGCCGTCCGTATAAACCTCCATGCGCAAAAGTTTCGCATAACTAAAATAGCAAATCGCCCAAAGATAATCCTTGTCCTTTTCATCCAGCAAAATCGAGGCGATAACGTAACCATCCTTAATCAGCCAGATTTCCGTATCGCGATAACTTACTTCCGTACATTGTAAAACATTTTTCAAATCTTCTAATTTTTCTTCCACTTTCACGGATAATTCCAATGACCAATTATCCGCAAGGTATTGATACATCCCAACCAACTGATTCGCGCCAATTCCGGCATTTCTACAATCATTCCATTCTTGTTGCCCTGCTATTTCCGTAAATATGTACTTGATTGGAGCAGATGTCTCTCCCAACATCTGCTCCTTGTAAGTCCGCATAAACTCCATGCTATCCGCCGCACTTCCAACTTCCCGACCCAATATATAAATTGCCACTTCCTGCTCCCTCGCCTTATCATGCTTTTGCCAGATTCTGATAGCTTTTCGCCGTTTCAGCCATTGCCGCCTTCTTCTGCTTCTGCAACATCTTTTTCACCACTTTCACGTCCGCCATGGCCACTTCCGCATCTGCGCGCATCCGCTCCCACTCGGCCGCCGGATAAACATGCTCTTCCGCCACGTAATCCGCGTTATGCATCGTTTCCTTGAACGCAAAAATCAAATGATTATGCAAAAATGCCTTGTGCACTGCAGAAACAATTTCCGACTCATGGTTGATGTCAAAATAATAATCACATGTCTCAAACAGCTCGTCCAAAATCGCCGTCTTCACGCCCGGATACAAACTCACGTTGTCATACGAATCCATCCCCGTAAGTTTCGGGGACATCTCCGTCAATGCCGCGATATGGAAATGCATCTGTGGCATTGCCTTCACCAGTTCTTCGCAATGCTCGATATTGTCCGAATTCGTGCAAATGAGAGCCTCCGACTGATGCTTGTTCTCCTTCACAAACGGATAAATAAATCCCAACTTATGCACCATGTCTTTTTTCGCACCAAGTTCAATCAGCTTGTCGTAAGACTTCTTCTTTTGCACCATGACCGTCGCGGTACGGCTGGCCTCACCATTGAAAATGGTCTGCATGTTGCCGGGAATGTCGTCCCGCGTCGCCTCCTGCCAAAACAGCACGTCACGCTTCACCTGCGACTTCAACCGATTGGACACGAAGAATGGCGTGGACAAGGAATTGAAGAAAATCCGGCTCTGCTTGAAGTTTGCACGCACAAAGAAATGCAAGACAAACTCCGTCTTATTACGAAAAATATGCACCTCATTTCCCTCATTCAAAATAATGTCACCAGTGACAAAATTTTCCACGATGACTTCCTTCCCATCCGCGGAAAAATACGTCTTGTTCACCTTCTGCCCCTTGGCATTAAAAATCGTCCTGCCGTAAATCGCACCATATCGATTATAGTGGTCACTGGAACGGGCGACACCCCGCTCGTCATACCAATCCACGATTCTCACCAAACGCTTATGCTTCGGCTCCGCATAGAAAATCCGCCCACGCTCCTTGTATAAATCCTGCACCTTGCCGTTGCTGTTCGTCCCACTGATTTCCCAATAATCCGGTACCGTGATTTCATTAAAATACTTCGGCCGCGCCTTGTCCCCTAACGCCGCCTTGAAATCACCAAGGAAAAAACCATACACCGACATCACGTCATCAGGCAAAAAACCATCATCCTCAATGACCACCGCCGGACAGTCAAAACCAGCCAGTTTCAATGACGTATGTAGGGCTTGGCTGTCCTGATTATAATTGTCAAACAACAAAATAGCATCGTTCAATTTGAGAGTCTCGCTCACTTTAATATCTTTGCCCATTGCCGTTCCACCTCCTCAGTAAAATATGCTTTTGCCTTTTCATAAGAATGCTGATGAAATGCTTTCAAATTTGCCTCTGTGAACAAACGTACAATGCATTCCGTCAAACATTGAACCCGTTCCTTCTTTTCCATCTTGTCATGTACGGCAATCAAATATCCGTTCTTTCCGTCATCTATAAAATTCTGATTACCGTAACGCACGTCAAAACCAATAATCGGCAATCCCGAACCCACCGCTTCCATCAAGGTAAGTCCAAACCCTTCACTGGTGGAGCCTGACAAATACGCCTCATAATCCTTATATACTTCATCAAGATTATGCTGTCCACAAAGTCGCACATAGTCCCCACATCTCAACGTTTCAATTAGTTTCTTTAGCTTTGCTTCCTCCCCGCCTTTTCCATAAATGTCCAGTGAAACGTCTGGTACTTGCTCCCTTGCCTTTACGACTGCCTCTATCAGCCAATCCACATGTTTTTCATCCGCCAATCTTGATGCCGTAATTAGCGAATGTTTCTTCCTGCCTTTCTTCGGACGCTTTAGCTCATCAATACTTCCCACCGGAATCGTCACAATCTTTGGATTAACACCTTCATATTTCTTAAACTGATTCTTCAACAACTGATTTTGCGTATCCGTAGATGTCACGTAAAACTTGACATGTTTATTCTGTGCAAAGGAATATTCATAATAATTATTCCAGAGAACATGCTCTTCATCCGTGCTGCCTTCGCTGAAATGATCCGCATGAATCACAATGCCAATCCGCGCCGGAACCGCATTTTGCATAATCGCTTGTCCAATTCCCGTCGTTCTATCAATGATGACGACATCCTTTCTGGTCAAATTCAAACGAGACACCATGTAACCTATCAGTTCTTCTTTCGAACAAATCAGCCGATCCGGGAACTGATACATTACCACGTCGTTGTCTGTAATTTCCTCATAAGCAATCGTCCCGTCCTCATTGAAAAATCTACGCTGATATAGATGAGCCTTATTGTCCAATGGCGCATAATACTCTGAATAAATCCGGCAATATGTATAATAATCCTTTCGAATCAGGCAGCCATTCGAAACCATTTCCACCCGATGCACCCGATTTTCCTTTTCGTTTACCAAATACACCATATAATAGCTGTTCGTTCCTGGAAATGTATATTTCACCGTGGCACCATCTCTCGTCCCCGAGAAGCGTCTACTGCCAAACGTCTTCTCCAATTGTTTCAGCGTATACGTCACGGGAGCAATTTTACAATCCGTAAAAAACGTATACAA
>CATLEQ010000338.1 GCA_949915905.1 uncultured Lachnospiraceae bacterium
TTTACTTTATCACATATTTATTTTTCTTTTATGTGATTTATTTCTTTTTTTCTGTCATATTGACCAAACCTTCCTTTTGTGTTACTCTTTATACAGCAAACACCCATGCCCCTTTCAGGGGACAATAGGAGAGGAAGGAAAACAACCATGCCCGAAAACCAAGAACAAATTGACCATATCATGAAAAATTACAAAATGCCCTTTTTCCTGCATTCCCCTTCCATCCATCCATATCACGAATATGCCAGCACATACCATGCACACGCCGCCATGTATGAGATTTATTTGTTCCTAGATGGCGATGTCTCTTATTATATTGACGGAAGCCGGTACAACTTAAAAAAAGGCGATCTGCTCGTCATCATGCCCGGAACGATACACAAAGCCTTTATCCACTCCACGGACTCTTACAAAAGGCTTATCCTCAGCATCAACGAAAGCATGCTCCCTCTTCTTTCCTCGGAAGAAACCGACTTATCTTCGGAATTACGCACGCATGCGAACCAGTTGTTCCACTTATCGGAATCCGAACTTTCCTATTTGACAAACTTGTCTGACTTAATGTATGAACTGTTTAAGAAAAAGTATACCTGGAAGCCGACCGCCTCTTTTGGCGATGATTTGCTCCTGACCTCTTATCTAACCATATATTTAGTACACATATGCAACGCCCTGCGCCAGGAACTTCCCTTCCACCCCCGCCCTCTGGACGGTTCCGTGGAACAGGTCGCGAAATACATTGACTCACACCTTACTTGTGACTTGTCCCTGCCCAAAATCGCGGAAGCGGTTCATATGAGCAAATCCGGCATGTGCCAAAAATTCCGCGCATATTATAAGACCAGCCCCGGCGAGTACATCACCACCAAGAGGCTCGCACTCTCACAAAAATATTTGCTGGAGGGGAAATCCATCTCTGACAGCTGCTACCTTGCAGGCTTTCATGATTACACGCATTATCTGAAAACCTTCAAGAAAAAATGCGGGGTCACGCCAAAAGAATACCGGAAGGCATGGGCAGACTTCCCCTCATGAACACGGCACTCCGTAAGCCCAAGCACGAGGAATTATGCCGCTTTACGGCTGCGATTGGAGCGATACTCACGGCAGATAAAATCGACCGTGAGTATAAAAATCCTATAAATAACAAGGTATTTTCTCAAGTTCCCCCTGCATCCTGCATATAATGAAAAAGAATATATCATATCAGGAAAAATTTGCCATGCCTAACGATAGTACACAAAACGGGAACAACGCGGTGGACAGGGGGCGGTTGCGCGTCGACGTGACCTCGGAAATCAACTCTTACCCGGTAACGGACGCGGTGGTGTCCATCTCTTATACGGGGGAGCCGGGACGGCCGCTGGAACAGCTTAACACCAACAGTTCCGGCCAGACGGAGACCATAGACCTGGCGACGCCGCCCCTGGAATACAGCCTCAACCCGTCGATAGAGTCCCAACCTTATTCGGAATATACGGTAAACATCAGCGCGCCGGGATTTGAGACGATGAGCATTTCGGGAGCAGAGATTCTTCCCGACGTGACCGCCATTCAAAATGTCCGCCTGCGCCCGTTGGACCAGACCGGGCAGCAAAGAGAGGTGTTCGTGATTCCCGCCCATACGCTATATGGAAATTATCCTCCTAAAATACCGGAAGAAGAGATCAAGCCGACCAATGAAACCGGTGAAATCGTCCTAAGCCGCGTGGTCGTGCCGGAATACATCGTCGTGCACGACGGTTCTCCCAGTGACAGCACGGCACAAAACTACTATGTAAAATATCGCGATTATATCAAGAACGTCGCGTCCAGCGAAATTTACGCGACATGGCCGGAAAATACCATCCGGGCAAACGTGCTGGCCATCATGTCCTTCACGCTGAACCGGGTGTATACGGAATGGTATCGGAACCGGGGGTACGATTTTACGATTACCTCATCCACCGCATTTGACCACAAATGGATTCCGCAGAGAAATTATTTTAACACGATTTCGGCAATCGTGGATGAATTATTTGCTTCCTACTTGTCACGTCCAAACGTGAGACAACCGATTCTTACACAATATTGTGACGGGCGCCGGGTTACCTGCCCGAACTGGCTGTCACAGTGGGGCTCAAAGTCGTTGGGCGACCAGGGATATTCGGCAATCGAGATTCTTCGCTATTACTATGGGGACAGCATGTACATCAATAATGCACAGGAAGTGTCGGGAGTCCCCTCGTCCTGGCCGGGATATTTGTTGGAGAACGGTTCGAGCGGAGATAAGGTGCGCCAGATACAAGAACAGCTTAATGTCGTTTCCGGGGCGTATCCGGCCATACCAAAGATTGCGGCGGACGGCATTTACGGACCGGCCACGTCCGAGGCGGTACGGGTGTTCCAATCCGTATTCGGCCTGCCGCAGACCGGAACCGTGGATTACCGGACATGGTATAAAATATCGGAGATTTACGTCGCGGTGTCACGTATCGCGGAACTGACATAAGCCGAAAAATTGAAGCAAGGCCATAGGCCGAGTTTAGCGAAAAGAACTTCCTTGGAAAGCGGCTCAATAAAATGGCAGGACACCCGCCTGGCCATGTGGCCATTAGAGGCGGGTGTCCTGCCATTTACGATTCTGTTTCCGACCCGGATTCCGCCAGCGCGTAGATTTGGAGATAATTCTCACGTTCTTCCCTGCTCATGTTGACGAAATCCGTAAAGTCCACGTCGACCAGGTACATAGGCTTGTTGCAGCAGAACGCCCGCCCCTGGTTGTTCGTATAGTGGTATTTCTTGCAATGGATGCAATAAAATACGTGCATCATTTGTGATACCTCCTTGTAATAACTCGTGTATACTGGCTACAAATCCCGTAAACACGCTACTTTTACTTCGGGGACACCGTCCCCGAACATGGTTTTGTGGTAGTTCAAATACTTCGGGTACGCTCTTTTTCATACACGAGTTATCCTCCGTATGACCTTATCATAGCACAAAAACTGGTGATTTACCATTAAAAAATAGAACCTTGGCATCCCTCTCAATCTGTATTATACTGTACTCGTATTAGTAATACGGTTAAGTACAGAAAGGCGGTGGAAATTTGGAAATCACCGTGAGCAACAAAACGAGTCGCCCTCTATATGAGCAAATTTCATCGCAAGTGAAAGCGCAAATCATGAGCGGCGCGCTGAAAGCCGGGGAAGCACTTCCCTCCATCCATTCGCTCGCAAGGTCGCTGCAAATCAGCATCCTGACGTTACAAAAGGCATACGACCTATTGCAGACAGACGGGTTTATCGAGACGACGGTCGGAAAGGGTTGTTTCGTTTCCGTCCAAAACCAGGATTTTTATTTGGAGGAACAGCAGAAAAAAATGAGGAGCATTTCAACGAGGTGATTGACATCGCCCGCGCAAGCGGGATATCACTTGACAAGTTGCTTGACTTACTGACATTATTATACGAGGAGGATTGACAATGAACGACGCTTTGACTATCTCGGGACTTACCAAAACCTACCCGGACTTCCTTTTGGACCACGTTTCGTTCCATGTTCCAAGCGGCTCCATCGTGGGGCTAATTGACGAAAACGGCGTCGGGAAAAGCACGACCGTCAACGCGGTTTTAGGTCTCGTCCAGAAAGACGCAAGCCATGTTTCCATATTCGGGAAGGAAGAATTAGACGACGCGAAGAAACAACTCGGCGTGGTGTTCGACGGCAGTAATTATCCGGAAATTCTCTCTCCCGGGAAAATCAACCGGATTATGAAAATTTTTACAAATCTCTTAAAACTTTCTCTAATTTTTCCCACTGGCTTATAATAAATTCAAACGGCAGTATATCCTCTTTTGAAAAGACATAATTCTTCTGCATATTCTGATATGCGTCCCTAAGGCCGATATTATCGGATAAGCCATGAAATATTTTAAAATCAGAGAATTTCTTATCTGCCAAGTCACTGCCCATCCTTCGCGTTTCCTCCAACCTCTTATATTCCAACATTTCGAGGAACATCTCCTTGTCTTTCATCATTTTTTGAATCAACTGCATGTCCATCATTATGCCGACATCGTAAATATGCTTTGCGACATCAAAATACATCCCGCGACAAAAACCTTGTCTGCGAATATCCGCTCCAATCGAATCGTTTTGATTGGAAATGGTATCACGTCGAACTGCTCCCGCAGGATGGCCTTTTGCCCATCCGTAGCGCAAGTATAAATGATGGGTTCAATCTCCAACGCAGAAAACG
>CATLEQ010000339.1 GCA_949915905.1 uncultured Lachnospiraceae bacterium
ACTCCTGTAAGGAAACATATCTTTTGTAAATGGTATAACCGCGTAATGAAATGACATCACAAATACCGTATGCTTCCCACAGGCTGCTAAAAGTTCAACGCGAATTTTAATATATACATCATCCTTGCCATTATAGACTTTGCCGAACTCACGCATTTCACTTCTTTTTGGAAAACGGATATCTTTCACTGTCCGCATATAGTTTTCCACATCTAGTGTTAACAATTCTCTCTTTAATGCGTCCACTGGATTTTCATCCGGGAACAAAGTATTTACCGTGTACTGATTCGTAAATTTTTCATCCCTATTATCGTCTACACGTCTTTTTATTTGAAAATTTATCTTTGCTCCATTATTAAGAGCAAATTTCAAATTTTGTATATAGGTTTTAACCTCTAATTCGCTTTCGATTCGTGCTTTTATTTCATTCGCCAATTCCTCTTCCTCCAGTAAGTATCAATTGATACCCTTCTTATTATATATTGTATTTTTCTTTTTGTCAATTTCATTTTCTAACCGTCCATTATAAAAAACATCCAAAAAATAGCATCCCACCATCTCTGGTCGAATGCCATTTACACCCTCATTGTCCAAACTCAATTTTTACCTTCGGTTCTGCTATTGTATTATAATTCTCATCCTCTATTTCCAGCGATATTGATGCTTCGGTAATATCGGACACGTTTGCAATGTCATTTTCCTCCAACCCGTCCTCCCAAATCTCTATGTCAAGAAGGGCACTTCTCCCGACATCCGCATACACGCCGTACATCGTATAATCCATCATGAAACCATTGACGGACAAAGAGTCATACACGTCCGAAATGCTGATTTTTTTCTCCCCGCCGTTTTCCACCAGAAGCAAGAGATGCGTCTCCTCTCCCCATCCGGTATCCACATTTAACAAATCCTTAAAAACAATTCGTATTCCATTTTCATTATACACCTCCTCACCGGAACTCTCAAAGGTTGCCGCCTGCTTTGAAAATTCCACATAGATTTCTTCCGAGGTACACATTTCATTCATATTATTATCACTCAACACGACGAAAAAGGAGACCTCCCCTATTTCATCAATTCCCACGGCCTCCCGGATAGGCGCGTCCAGCAAAGAGGAGAGTGAAATGTCCACAAGCCCGCGTGTCCCCGGATTTATCATGTCATAAGAGCCGATGGAACCATCGATCGCCAGGCCGTTTATGGAAATCTCCTTCGTTGCAAAATAAATTGGCTCCGGCGAAGTATTTTCCACCTCCAAGAACAGCACTTCCGCCCCGTCTTTATTTGTGAATTTCGCTTCTGACACAATTTTCACACCGTTTTGTTCAAACGGCTCACTCTCCTCAAAATAGTCCACTGAAAAATTATATTTCTTCTCCAGCGCCCCGCTGCCCATGATTTCCTTGTATGTATCCACGGAATAATCATGGGCATCCGCAATGGAGGTTCTCACTTGTCTCGGGCCTGAATAAGAATGATTATAGTCGGAATCCGAAATGCTAAACCCAATCTGGATGTCCGCGACTTCCGTAATCCCATACAGTCTCAGCCCATCCATGCTAAAACTGACCGTTTCGTTTGCTTTGTTTCCCGCCGTGACATCCGCGTTCATGTATCCTTCTTCCACCATATAACCATTAACCGAATTACAACTATATCCCAGGGAACCACTGACAAATGATAAATCCTGCCCGCTATTATTCTCTATCAGCAGATTCAGATTTACCATATTGTTTTCATACTCCAACCCGGTGGCTACGATTCGAACACTATTCTCGTCCACGAGTACCGTTTCCTCTATTGTCGCGTCCGTCGAAAACGGCTTTAAATCGCCGCTTCCTGCCTTACCCCGAGGCGCAGAATCGTCCCTGGAATCTGCATCTTCCAAAGAATTCGATTCCCCCTGACGCTCCTTTGCGCCCTCCCCGTTTTTCGCCCCGCCACACGCGGTCAACACAAACATCGTTACAAGCAATACCACAAATATTCTTTTTTTCATGCCAATTTTCCTCCTTGTCCCAGGTGAAATACTTTCTAACCGTTTCATTAGCAAATTATTTTATGATACAGAAATGGATTATGGTTTTTCCGTCTTGGTTTCCTTTACCTCATTTGCCCAATCAACTCATTCGCTTCCTTTATAATTTCATCAAGTCCCGCTTTTTGCCCCTCCAATCGCGTAATCTGTTCCTTCACCTGCATTTCAACCACGTCGCTCGGCGCGTCCATCAGTTCCTTGATTTCCTTAATCTTGAAGCCGATTCTTTGAAACAAACGAATTCTTTTGATTCTCTCCCGAGCACTCTCGTCATAGAGCAAATGCCCTCGCTCATTCTTTCCTGACGGACTGACAAGTCCGGCCTTTTCATACCCTTGCACGGCGCGTCTGGAAACGTCCAAAGCATCACAAACTTCGCGTAAAGTCATACTCTCCATATACATCATCCATTCCTCCTTCATAGGATAAAATTGCACGTAACGTGCAGTCAAGCACTTTTTCGTTGGCAACCCTGACCGCAAAAAACCATAATCCTTTATAGAGCCTGTTTTTTACGCGAATCCTATATAGGGCTTGTTTTTTGTGCGAAGTGCGCATCCCCCGGAGGGTTTTGCTTTATGGGGAACGAAGTTTCCTATAAAACCTCCATGCCCCATTTTGCGTGGCACCAGCCATAAATGAAACATGGATGGCCAAAAGTTTTTGATTGCAAGTTATCCATACTCAGCCTTATAATATACGCAACGGCAAAGGTCGGTTTTTGCTTGGAGCACTTAGCCCGCCTATAAAACTGATTTAAGGCTTCCTCATTTGCACCACCATCTGTCTCGCCGTATACGGCAGAAAGGACGTAGAGTAAAATAACAAGGGACAGGAAGCCGTGCCGTAAATTCTATCCTTGGAGGTGTCATCATGGAGAAAGTTTACGACAAGTGTTGTGGTATTGACGTGCACAAGAAAATCATTGTAGCTTGTTTTCGGAAGGGCAACAGACAGGAACTACGTGACTTCGGTGCAACAACCAGAGAACTTCTGGAGATGGCTGACTGGCTAAAAGAAGGCGGCTGCGAAATGGTCGCCATGGAAAGCACGGCATCCTATTGGAAGCCGCTGTATAACATTCTTGAATCCTGCGGATTGAAGGCAATGGTGGTAAATGCCGCCATATGAAAGCCGTTCCGGGACGCAAGACAGACGTAAAGGATGCGGAATGGATTGCCGATCTCCTGCAGCACGGACTGCTCCAGGCAAGCTATATCCCTGACAGAGACCAGAGGGAACTTCGGGAACTTGTCCGGTACCGCAAAAGCCTTGTGGGGGAACGTAACAGGGAACTCAACAGGCTGCAGAAAATGCTGGAGGGCGCTAACATCAAAATCTCCGGTACCATTACAGACATAAACGGAAAAAGTGCCAGGAATATTTTGGAATATATTTTATCCGGCAAACAGATTGATTCTGCAGAATATGATATTTTATATGAGAAAAAAATTATTGCACATAACCTGAAAGCCACAAAAGCGCAGATCATTGACGACCTGAATGGCGTCATGTCGCAGCTGCAGAGGAAAATGATGAAGATCCTTCTCAACCATCTGGATGAACTGAATAAGCATATCAAAGAATTGGATGATGACATTGACAACTTTATGAAACCGGAAGAGAAGGAAGCGGCGAATGCGATACAGGATATTCCGGGAATCGGGAATACCAGCGCACAGGCAATTGTTGCTGTAATCGGCACTGATATGGGCAGGTTCCCAACGGATGCGCATATATCATCATGGTCAGGGCTTTGCCCGGGGAATAATGAAAGTGCACACAAACGAAAGTCAGGAAAGACACGGAAAGGGAATGCCCTGCTCCGTGAAACACTGGTTGTATGTGCGCATTCTGCTGTGAAAAACAAGAACTCTTATTTCTCTGCCCAATTCGCCCGGATTAGTGCACACCGCGGAGAGAAGCGCGCCTATGTTGCTGTTGCGCATTTTATGTTGATTGCAATATACCATATCATCAAGGATGGTGTTGCTTTTAGGGATCTGGGAGCTGATTATTATAATCAATTTAATAAGGAACGAAAAATAAATGCATATTTAAAGAAACTAAAAGCACTTGGTTGGGAAGCACCTGTAGTTGCCGCGTAGCCTCTTGTCCAAGTTCAAAAAATAGGGAAAAAGGGGTATAGGGGAAGTTTGCGCTTTTTTGGCTACCCAGAAAGTATTGTTTCAGAGTAAGCAAA
>CATLEQ010000340.1 GCA_949915905.1 uncultured Lachnospiraceae bacterium
GATAGGAATACGGGTAAATGGAAATATGGCATGGCAAAGTACATAAGGGATTCACTTCCCAATGCGGCATTTATCGGATTTACGGGAACGCCAATCGAGTTTGACGATAGGTCCACGGTGGAGGTTTTCGGAGATTATATTGACATTTATGATATGACGCAGGCGGTGGAGGACGGGGCGACCGTGCCGATTTATTATGAAAATCGGGCGGCAAAAATAAAGTTGAATGAGGAATTGCTGAAGAAGATCGATGCAGAATATGAGAAATTGGCGAGCGAGGCGACCGAGACGGCAATTGAAAAATCAAAAGAGGATTTGTCTACCATTGAAGCAATCGTAGGTTCAAAAGAGCGGTTGAATCTTTTGGCGGATGATATCATAGCACATTATGAAGATAGGCAATATGTGCTCACGGGTAAAGCAATGATAGTGTGTATGAGCAGACGCATTGCAATTAATTTGTATCGCATTATATTGGAAAAACGGCCGGAATGGACAAATAAAATAAAAGTAGTGTTAACATCGAGCAATCAGGATGACGAGGACTGGCATGGAATTATTGGGAATAAGGCATATAGGGAAGGCCTGCGGGTGGAATTTCAGGATGATGAAAGTGAATTTAAAATTGCGATTGTGGTGGACATGTGGCTGACGGGGGTTGATGTTCCCTCAATGGCAACCATGTATGTGGACAAGCCCATGAAAGGGCACAATTTGATGCAGGCAATCGCGCGCGCCAATCGTGTGTACAAGGATAAAGAGGCCGGTTTGATTGTGGATTATATAGGTATGGCAGCAGAACTGAAAAGTGCGTTGAAACAATATACGAAGCGCGACCAGGACAAGATTCCAGATTTAAGTCAGGCCGTTTCTGTGGCATTGACAAAATTGGAAATCATGAGAGATATGTTTTACGGATTTGATTATGAACCATTTTTTGGTCGGGATGATTCTGCTCGTCTGGCCGTAATAGCAAATGGTGTTGATTTTGCGCTTGAGATGGACGATGATGAGCAAAAGGACTTTATTCGTGAGGCTACGGCACTTAGTCAGGCAGAAACGCTTTGCCGGAGCATGCTTGATGTAAAGATAAAGCAGGAAATTGAATTTTTCAAATGCGTGAAAGCGGGAGTTTGTAAGACGGCAGGGAGAATAGGGATTACGACAAATGAAATCAATTCGAGAATCATGAAATTGTTGGAACAAGCGATTGAGCAAGATGGCGTTTATAACATTTTTGCGGAAGCCGGAAAAAAGAACCCGGAGATTTCGATTTTATCCGAGGAATACATGGACAAAATTCGTAGGATGAAGCATAAGAATATCGCGGCGGAAATGTTACGGAAATTACTTGAAGATAATATTCGCGTGTTTGCAAAGACGGGAGTGGTAAAGTCGCAGCTTTTTTCCGAAAAGATGCAGAAAGTGTTGAAAATGTACAATAATAGATTAATCACGAATGCGGAAGTGATAGAAGAGTTGTTAAATTTGTCCAAAGAAATGACGGAGGCCTACAATGCAGGGGAGGAAAAAGGGCTGTCAGTGGAAGAATTGGCATTCTATGACGCATTGGTAGCGGATCCGGAAGTCCTTAGAAAGATGCAGGACGATGTCTTGGTGGAAATGGCGCATGAATTGACGGATTTGATTCGTAGAAGCAGGACGGTTGACTGGGATAAAAAGGAATCTGCCAGGGCATACATGAGAACACAAGTAAAGCATCTTTTGAGGAAATACAAGTATCCGCCGGAAAAGGCGAAAGGTGCCGTGGACACCGTGATTAAGCAAGCGGAGTTGATGAGTAGCAATATCAGACCGAAAGCGGCAATGTATGAATTCCATTCGAAAGAAGAGGTGTTGATGGTGGCGGAGGATCCCGTGCCGTATAATGAGGATTAGGAAGAGAATTGAAAAAAATAGGAGAGGCGTAAAATGCGCATTAAGACAACAAAAGTATTTATCAAATCAGATGATTATAAATTGAAACTATTGATTTTAAGGCCGGATAAGCGGGAAACAGACAAGCTTTCGCCGGGCGTTCTGTGGATTCACGGCGGCGGGTACGTTACCGGGATGGCGGGCATGGTTTATATGTCGCGGGCTTTGAACCTGGTGAAAAAGTATGGTGTGACGGTCGTTTCCCCAGAGTATCGGTTGTCCGGGCAGGAACCATATCCGGCGGCACTTAAGGATTGTTACCGCGCGTTGCTTTATTTGAAAAAGCATGCGAAGGAACTTGGCGTGCGCGACGACCAGATCATGGTCGGTGGCGAGAGTGCCGGGGGAGGTCTGGCCGCGGCGGTGTGCATGTATGCGAAGGACAAGGGCAAGGTGCGAATTTCCTATCAGATGCCGTTGTATCCGATGATTGACAACGAGGATACGGAAACCTCGCGGGACAACCATGCCCCGGTCTGGAACACACGGCGAAATCATTATGGGTGGAAGCAATATTTAAAAAATATAGGAGACAGGGCGGTTCCGGCTTATGCCGCACCGGCGCGGCGGGAGGATTATGCGGGACTTCCGCCGGCGTACACGTTCGTCTGCACAGAGGAGCCGTTTTTTGCCGAGACGATTGGCTATGTCAATTGTTTGAAAGAGGCGGGCGTGGAGGCGGAGCTGGATATTTATCCAGGGCTATTTCATGCGTTCGACATGTTGCTTCCGTTTTTGAAAGTCAGCAAACGGGCGGCAAAAAATTTTGAGGAACATTTTGCATATGCCATGGAGCATTATTTTGCGAGGCAGGAGGTGTAAGGGAATGGACATGCCGACTGAAGTAAAAGTGCGCGGGGCGCGCGTGCACAATTTGAAAAATATTGACGTGGACATTCCGTTGAACAAAATCGTCGCCATCGCCGGTGTGTCCGGTTCTGGAAAATCCTCGCTTGCATTGGGTGTTTTATATGCGGAAGGGTCGAGACGCTATCTGGACTCACTTTCCACCTACACGAGGCGGCGGATGACGCAGGCGGCGAAGGCACAAGTGGACGAGGTGTTGTACGTTCCGGCCTCCCTTGCCCTTCACCAGAGGCCGGGCGTTCCCGGCATCCGCAGTACGTTTGGCACGGGGACGGAGTTGCTAAATAGTCTCAGGTTGATGTTTTCCAGATTGGCAAGTCATCGCTGTCCGAACGGGCATTATCTGGCTCCGACGTTGGCCGTTGCGGCCGAGAGGGAACTTGTTTGCCCGGAATGCGGGGAGTGTTTTTTTGCGCCGTCGGCGGAAGAACTTGCCTTTAACAGCCAGGGAGCCTGCCTTACTTGCGGGGGAACCGGAATCGTGCGCACGGTGGATCTTGCGACCCTCGTGCCGGACGATTCCCTTTCTATTGATGACGGCGCGGTTGCCCCTTGGAATTCGCTGATGTGGTCGTTAATGACGGACGTTTGCCGTGCCATGGGCGTTCGCACGGACGTGCCGTTTCGCGAATTGACGGAAAAAGAGCGTGACATCGTATACCATGGTCCCGCCGAGAAGAAACACATTCTTTATAAGGCAAAGAATTCCAACCAGGCGGGAGAGATTGACTTCACGTATTTTAACGCGGTGTACACCGTGGAAAATGCGTTGGCGAAGGTCAAGGACGAGAAGGGCATGAAGCGCGTGGAAAAGTTTTTAAAGCGGGACGTTTGTCCCGAATGCGGCGGCACGCGCCTTTCCGGGGCGGCGCGGGCACCGAGGCTTTGTGGGATTGGTCTGGACGAAGCCTGCAAGTTGACGTTGACACGGCTTTTGGACTGGGTTTCGCATGTCCCGTCATCCTTGCCGGAAGAAATGCACCCCATGGCGGAGAGTATTTGCGCGTCGTTTACGGAGACGGCAAAACGGCTCATGGACTTGGGACTTGGCTATCTTACGCTTGACCGTGCCGTGTCCACTCTTTCCACCGGGGAACGGCAGCGCATGCAGCTTGCCCGCGCGGTGCGAAATCGTACCACGGGGGTCTTATACGTGTTGGACGAACCGTCCATCGGGCTGCATCCGTCCAACATCGAGGGGCTTGCCGGCGTGATGCATGACTTAATCGCGGATGGAAATTCTGTCGTCTTGGTAGACCATGACACGCAGATTTTGTCCGAGTCGGATTGGATGATCGAGATGGGACCAGAAGCGGGAGCAGGCGGCGGACGGATTCTGGCACAAGGGACGATTGCGGACATCATAAAAAATAAAAATTCGATAATTGGGCCGTTCTTTTCCGGTAAGGCGGATGTACATGTGCGAAATCGCATA
>CATLEQ010000341.1 GCA_949915905.1 uncultured Lachnospiraceae bacterium
CATGTAACCCTTCATGTGGGGCTGGGCACGTTCCGTCCCGTAAAAGCGGAGAACATACTGGATCATCACATGCACTCAGAATTTTATATGGTGGAGGAGGAAGAGGCCAGGAAGATCAACGATGCCAAGAAAAGCGGGGGACGGATCATCTGTGTGGGAACCACCAGCTGCCGCACCTTGGAATCCGCTGCCGGGGAGGATGGCTTTTTAAAGGCGGGAAGCGGCTGGACGGAGATTTTTATTTATCCGGGATATCGGTTCAAGGTACTGGATGGGTTGATTACCAATTTTCACCTGCCGGAATCGACGTTGATTATGTTGGTGAGCGCACTGGCAGGAAGAGAACAAGTATTGGCGGCATACGAAGAAGCGGTGAGAGAGCGGTATCGGTTCTTTAGTTTCGGGGATGCAATGTACATTGGGTGAGTAAAAATTTAGGCGTAAGAAAGCCCGCAAAATCGCAGTATTACTGAGGTTTTGCGGGCTTTAATGGTTTCGAAATACGGTGTAAAACAAAAAAGATCTGAACAAGATTGATTTCAAAAAGCAAATCAGGTATAATAAAATCAGAACTTTGGTGTAATGCACTGTAATTCCGAACGGATAGGAGGCCGAGTATGGAAGACTATATTAGAAGGGACATTTATCTGGAGCAGCTGATTAACCGGAGAGAGAATGGACTCATCAAAGTCATTACGGGGATTCGTCGCTGCGGCAAAAGTTTTTTGCTTTTTAATCTGTTTTATGATTACCTGCTTGGGGAAGGGGTTCCAAAGGATCATATCATAACGGTTGCCTTGGATGACGATTTGAACATAGCGTACCGGGATCCGTCCGAGCTGTCCAAGTATATCCGGTCCAAGGTCACGGACCAGGAAGGCATGTTCTATATCTTCATTGATGAGGTGCAGTATGCGATTTCCCGGGAGGAGCTTAAGAACCCGGAGAGCATTCACTTATACAATGTTCTCAATGGCCTGCAAAGGCTTCGCAATGTGGATATCTACGTGACTGGAAGTAATTCCAAAATGCTCTCTAAGGATGTGATGACGGCCTTTCGGGGCCGTGGGGATTCGGTTGAAGTCCATCCTCTTTCCTTCAAGGAATACTACGATTACGTAGGCGGAGACAAGGCAGAGGCATATGAGGAATACGCCTTGTACGGCGGTATGCCGCTGGTGCTGTTTCGAAAGACAGAGGATGACAAATTCAAATACCTATCCTCGCTCTTTGAGGAAGTCTATTTTAAGGATATCATTGAGCGATATCAAATCGGGCTTCCAGAGGTTTTGAGTGAATTAACGGATGACCTATGTTCTTCCGTAGGCTCTCTTACCAATGCTACGAAAATAGCAAACACCTTGCAGACGGTGAAGGGGATCAAGGTGGACAGCGGGACCATTGCCAGCTATCTGACCTATCTTTCCGAATCCTTTCTGTTCCGTCAGGCCAAAAGGTATGACGTGAAGGGAAAGAAATATTTCTCTTATCCGTCGAAATATTATTGCGGCGACATCGGGCTTCGGAATGTGCGGCTGAACCTCCGGCAGCAGGAGGAGACGCATATCATGGAGAACATCATGTACAACGAGCTGGTCTGCAGGGGATATTCGGTAGATGTAGGTGTCGTTGATATTTTTGAGACGGACGCAGAAGGAAAAAGGAAGAAAATCAGTTGTGAGATTGATTTTGTTGTTAATAAGGGAAGAAAGAAGTACTATATCCAGTCCGTCTTAAGCCTTGGAGATGCCCAGAAGGAAAAGACAGAGCTTCGGCCGTTGCTTGGTGTCAGGGACTTTTTCCGGAAGATCATTGTCACAAAGAGCGGGATGAAGCCGTGGATTGATGAAGAGGGTATCCTTCATTTGGGTCTTTACGAGTTCCTATTGAATCCCGCCGCGCTGGATTTATAATGGAATGTGCGCCGCAATAATAAGGATAGAAAATCTAAAGAAACAAAGGGAGTTTAAAAGCAGTGAACAGAGCAGAGCGTAGACGTTTAGAAAAGCAAGGAAAAATGCCGGCAAGGTAACGAAACGCTTAATGAAGATATACATGGAACCATATAAAAAATCGGGGATTGTGATTTGAATCATAATCCTCGATTTTTATGTAATTTACTTTCTTCTCACAAACCGTATCTGACAAATGTCGTCTCCTTTGGCGATGGTTGACGGCAAGTCCAGTTCACAGCCAAAGCTTTCGGCAATGCCTCTGTCCCCGCACATGGCATGGTCGCAGAGAACGCGGATTTCCTCGTCCGAGCAGCCTTGCTTCTGCCACGCCTTGACCAATGGGCAATAATGAAAATCAATGTCGAGGTGGTCATCCGTGCATTGCTTGATATCCATCTCGAACACCCATTGGGCGAACTTGGAGAACAAGGTCTTTTTCAGTCCCTTTAAGGAGTCGCCGCCTCCCGCTTTTTTCCGAAGTCCGGCTCCCTGGTAGAGGCCGCAGCGATGAATTGCCTCGGGGGCATAGTCTTTGGCATCCAGTCCCTTTTTCTTCGCTTCGTCACATAATAAATACATCCATAAGGCACGGTGTTCCAACTGTTCGCGGATGGCCACGATCAGTGGATTCTTGATTTTTGGTTCGTTTTTAATCATCTCATTCCCTTCCCTTCCTCTTAAAACTCCTTATAAACTTCCTCGCAGCTTCGCATGGCGAGTATCGTGCGTTCAATCAGCGTGTCCAGTTCCCAGCCAAGCAACTGCGCGCCTTGCGTAATGACTTCCCGGGAGCATCCGGCGGCGAACTTTTTGTCCTTGAACTTTTTCTTTACTGATTTTAATTCCAGGTCGGACACGCTCTTGGACGGGCGCATCAGTGTCACGGCACCAATCAGTCCCGTCAATTCATCAACGGCGAACAATACCTTTTCCATTTCGTGCTCCGGCTTGATGTCCACCGTCAATCCATACCCGTGGCTGGCCGTCGCATGAATGAGGCGCTCTTCCATGCCGCGCTCGCGCATGATTTCCTGACTTTTGATACAATGTTCGTCCGGAAATTGTTCGAAATCAAGGTCGTGTAACAACCCGACAATGCCCCAAAAGTCCACCTCCTCGGCGTAGCCTAGTTCCTTTGCGAAGTAACGCATGACACCCTCCACCGTCAGTGCATGTTGGAGATGGAAATGCTCCTTGTTGAACTCGCACAACAGTGCCCATGCGTCCTCCCTTGTAAATGTTTCCGCCATTTTAAATCCTTCCTTTCTTTTGTATTCTCACGGATTGCTCCGTATTTTGTGTTCTCACAATCACTTAGATAAGTCCATAATGCTCTAATGCATGTGCAATTCCGCCTTCTTCCACGTCCTTTGTGATAAATTCCGTGTAAGGCTCCAGGGCTTTGTCATGTTGTCCCATCGCGACGGCGTGCCTTGCATACCGGAACATGGGCGTGTCGTTCGTGCTGTCCCCGAACGCGTATGTATTTGCCGGGTCGAGTCCCAGTTTTTTCACGATATAATCACAGGCGGCCGCTTTGGAGCATCCTTTTGGAACGATTTCATAACGCCCCTCGGTGCGGTCGATGATGTCCATGTCTTTTGACAAGAAATCAAAAAATGCCTGCTTGTCGCTTTCTTCATCCGTGCGCGCGAACAATTTGTCAAAAATGAATCCGCGGTCTTCGATATGCGTTTTTTGTGCCAGCCCAAAATAAGTCTTGTAATAATTTCGCTGCTTCTCCATGCCCGCAAAGCGGGAAATATAGCGGGGGAAATAAATGTCCTCACTTCCTTCGACGATACAGTCGATGTTGCATTCCTGCATTTTATCCAGGATGGCGTTTCCACGGGCTTCGTCAATCGAACGTTTGAAAAGCACCTGGTCATGGTAGGAAATGTAGGTTCCGCATCCGCAAAGGAAGCCGTCAAAGTCAATTTCTTTCAGTTCCGGGCGGATGGCGCAGATGGTTCTTCCGCTGTTTATAAATAATAGGTGCCCCTCGTTCTTGGCAAGATGAAGCGCGTCAATCGTACTTTGTGGAATCTTGTTTGTCTTGTCGCTGATCAATGTACCGTCAATGTCAAAAAATAAGGCGGCGGTAGTTGAATTTGAAACTGTCATGTAAATGATCCTCCTATTCTTCCCTATTATTGATTCAATTGGCACGGAAGTCAAGCATTAATTTGCGGAAAATGTAAAATGGTCAGACTTCTTGGAAAAAGGAGTCTGACCAAAAGCTTTTTGTGTAACCATTTCTATCGACAAGGGAAAG
>CATLEQ010000342.1 GCA_949915905.1 uncultured Lachnospiraceae bacterium
ATTGCTCCGACACGCCGAACCACCTTGAGGACATGGCATCCATGTACGGTGCCCACAACTTTTTAATTATCGACGGCAAGGAAACCTTCGGCTTGTTCTTTGATTACCCGACGGCGATAACCTTCGACATCGGCCATACCCTGCAGGACAAATTGACCGTTTCCTGCGAAGAGGCAGACTTGGATTTATACGTCATTGACGGAGAAAATGCTTACGACATTGTAAAGCAGTTCCGCAAGATTATCGGCCGCAGCTATATTCCGCCGAAATTTGCCTTTGGTTTTGGCCAGAGCCGCTGGGGCTACACGACCGCCGAGGACTTCAAAAACGTCGTAAAGCAATACCGCGAGAACCACATTCCGATGGACCTGCTTTACATGGACATTGATTACATGGAAGGTTACAAGGACTTTACCGTGAACGAGAAGAACTTCCCGGACTTCAAGGCATTTGTCGACGAAATGAAAGCGCAGGACATTCACCTCGTTCCCATTATCGACGCGGGTGTCAAGATTGAGGACGGCTACGACGTTTACGAGGAAGGCGTGGAAAATAACTATTTCTGCAAGCGCGAGGACGGCAGCAATTTCGCGGCGGCAGTATGGCCGGGACGCACCCATTTCCCGGACGTGTTAAACAAGGACGCGAGAGAATGGTTCGGCAGCAAATATGAAACTTTGATTTCGCAAGGCATCGACGGCTTCTGGAACGACATGAACGAGCCCGCCATTTTCTACAGCGACGAGGGAATGGCAGAATTCAAGGGCTTCATGCAGCAATATATGGATGATAAAGAAGGTAAAATTCCCTCCTTCGCCCTTCAATATATGAGTGGGAAACTGGCCAACAGCCCGGACGATTACAAGCGTTTTTATCACAACGTAAACGGACAGATGGTTCGCCACGACAAGGTGCACAATCTTTTCGGCTACAACATGACCCGCGCGGCGGGCGAGGCGTTCGAAAAAATCAGCCCCGACAAGCGAATCCTGATGTTTTCCCGCTCGTCCTACATCGGAATGCATCGCTACGGCGGCATCTGGACGGGGGACAACAAGTCCTGGTGGTCACACCTTTTACTGAACCTGAAAATGATGCCGTCCCTTAACATGTGCGGCTTCCTTTATTCGGGTGCCGACCTGGGCGGGTTCGGCTCCGACACGACCCGCGACTTGTTGCTCCGTTGGCTGGCACTCGGTGTCTTCACTCCATTAATGCGCAATCATTCGGCAATAAGGACGCGCGAGCAGGAATGCTACCAATTTGAAAACGTGGAAGACTTCCGCCATGTGATTGGCGTGCGCTACCGCCTGATTCCGTACCTTTACAGTGAATTCATGAAAGCCGCGTTAAACGACGACATGTATTTCAAGCCGTTGGCATTCGACTATCCCGGCGACGAGACGGCACGCGAAGTCGAAGACCAACTGATACTGGGCAATGAAATCATGATTGCACCGGTTTACACGCAAAATGCGTCCGGACGTTTCGTCTATCTGCCGGAGGAAATGAAATTCATCAAATTCATACCGGACGGAAGCATTTATGAGGAAATATTGCCGCAAGGTTCGCATTACGTGAAAATCGCCTTAAACGAAGTTCCTCTCTTCATCAAAAAGGGAAAATGCATCCCGATTGTAGACGCGGCGGAAAGCGTGGACAAAATCGACATGGGCACGCTGAAATATATCGGCTATGAGAATGCAGAATATGACTTGTACGAGGATGACGGCATCAGCCGAATCTAAGCCCCATAAAACAAACCGGCTTCAAGCCATAATAAGATTCTTTTTCCGCCCGCTGCGAAAGTCGCGCCAATCGCGTCTTTCGCAGCGGGCGATTTCGTCTTATTTTATACTGAGTAGCAAATTTGTTTGACGCTCAGTATAATAGTTCTAAAATCGATGTCCCTATCGTTCCCTCGGGCATCGCCACTCCAAAATTGTCACAGACCGTCGCCCCAATCACCGCGAAGCTGTCCTGAACGGGCAATTTCCGCATGGGCAGCTCTTGGTCAGACGCGCGGCCGTTCCGTTTGGGCAACATCCCGTCAGATGCAAGCTGCTCCCGCCCAGACAACTCCTGGTCAGATACACGGCCGTTTCGTTTGGATATGCCGCCGTCCGAAAAGCCTTTCGAATAGGCCAAAAATGGCACATTTTCCCTTGTATGGTCGGTTCCGCTATAAGTCGGGTCGTTTCCGTGGTCGGCCGTGAGAATCAGCAAGTCATCCTCCCGAAGCCCCTCCAGCAGCACGCCCAGCTTTTCGTCAAACTTCTCGATTTCCTTCGCATATCCCACCGGATCTCTCCGATGCCCCCACAACGTGTCAAAGTCCACCAGATTCACAAAGCATAGCCCATGAAAATCCCGCCCCGCCAGTTCAATGGTCTGTTCCATCCCATGCACGGAGCTCTTCGACAATATTTTTTCCGTAATTCCCTCTCCTGAAAAAATGTCATAAATCTTGCCGACCCCTATCACGTCACATCCGGCATCCGCCAATGCATTCAAAGCCGTGCGGCCAAACGGTGCCACCGCATAATCATGCCGATTCTTGGTTCGCACAAATTCTCCTTTGTGCCTGCCGACGTATGGGCGGGCAATCACGCGCCCGACCTTCCACTCCTCTTTCATCGTCAGCTCCCTGGCAATCCGGCAGCAACGATACAATTCTTCCAGTCCAAACGTCTCCTCGTTTCCGCATATTTGCATGACGGAATCCGCAGACGTATAGACAATCATATTTCCGGTGGCAATCTCCTCTTCCCCGTACTCCTCAATAATCGCCGTCCCGGCGGCACTCTTATTTCCAATCACCTTATGTCCCGTCCGTCTTTCCAGCTCCCAAATCAACTCCTGCGGGAATCCATGTTCCGTAAACGTGATAAATGGTTTCGCCGTACAAAGTCCCATCATTTCCCAATGTCCCGTCATCGTGTCCTTGCCCTTGCTACGCTCGCAAAGCGCGGTAAAATAGCCCTGCGGGTGCTCCACAGGCGGCACTTGCTTTAAGTCGCATAAATTGGCAAGCCCCAACCGCTGTAAATTGGGAATCTCAAAGCTTTCCACGCTCTCCGAAATATGCCCGAGCGTATTCGTTCCCGCGTCCTTGTACTCCGCCGCGTCCTCCGCGCCGCCAATCCCCAATGAATCCAACACAATTACGAATATCCTTTTAAATCTTTCAGCCAACCTTCATCCACTCCTTCTCGCCGTCATCCGGCAAAAATCACAGCAATGCCTCTTCGGACATTTCACATCCTAAAATACAGTATATTGCGTTTCGTCTGAAAAAGCCAATAAAATTTGTTTATTTTGCAAATTTTTCTTTTCTGAAAAAAAACCTTTTCTTTTTTGCCGAATTGTATTATAATAGGCGCATGGGGTATTAGCGCAGTTGGGAGCGCGCAACATTCGCATTGTTGAGGCCAGGGGTTCGAATCCCCTATACTCCACTTAAAATGTCCTTTTGAAGGGCATTTTTTTTATCGCGGGGAAACTTCGTTCCCTGTGATATAAAACCCTCCGGGGGATGCACATTTTCTTTTTCCTTTCATATACTACCAATAAGAACTATTTTTTCACGCCCGCTACTGAACCTTGTTTGGCGAAATGTCAATCATGCAGTACGCGCTTGGCATGAAAGGTTACTCTTCGCAGTAACGCGAAAGGAGCATGAAAAGTGAAAACGCTCGTCGATATTTCATCTGACAAAAAGGAGCCTCCGGGAAACGACTCCCGCCCATTGACCCATGCACAAACCTATATTACTTATGTAATCCAGCCGCAAGACACACTGAACCGTCTTGCAAAAAAGTTCCACACGTCCCGCCAAACATTGCTCGCGCTGAACCACCTCACGGAACCGGTAAGCCTCCAGAGCGGTCAAACACTGCGGATACCCGAAATCTTCGAAGAAAATATTTTCTAAAGAGGTTTTTAAGAGTTTCATAATAAATTTTCCGCTTCTTTTAGAGAATCAACATATTTTGGACACATTTTGTGAGTATACTAATTTACAGATAGTTGATAAACAACTATCTCCCCCCTCATAAAGTTTAGACATCTTGAGGGAAACCTCAGGATGTCGCACTTTACTCTCATTCCTTTAGATAACTATAAACAAGAAAAGCCGCCAACCGAAAGGTTGGCGGTTTTTCTTTGTGTTCTGCATGAGAAAATCCCGGACATCCCATAGGCGGGGCTGCGTTAACGCCC
>CATLEQ010000343.1 GCA_949915905.1 uncultured Lachnospiraceae bacterium
GTCCGTCCCGCACGTAGCCATGCTCGGCCAGCACCCCGTCGAACCCTTTCGTCACGCGGCGGTACTCCTCTCCCACCCCGCCGTCCACCAACGCTTGATTTTCAAACCAATGGTCGTACTGAAAAAATCGCTCGTCCTTTGTCCAATCCTGCGGCAGCCAGTCCCATGTATTTTTCAAAACGTCCGTATCCGGCCTTTGGATCCGAGGTGAAAACTCCCGAAGCCAATCACATTCCGTCGCCGTGCGCCCCATCTTTTCCAACGTACATGAGGCCGTGTCCTTCGCCCGCCCAAGCGGCGAGACGTAAAATTGTGCCACATCCAACTTTGCGATTCGCTCGGCAAGGAAACGAGCCTCCCGCCACCCCTTTTCCGTGAGGGAATCTATACTATAATCCGGGTCGCCATGCCTGATAATTAATAATTTCATTCCACATCCTCCTTCTCCCTTTCCAATTATATCCATGTTCAAAAAAAAGTCAACAAATCACACGCATTCCGTGCAATTTGTTGACTCTTGGTTACTATTCACGGCTTAACCGCCTTGCTCATTTCCCGCATTCATCCATATAATCCAGATAATGTCCCCAGTCCCCGGCATCCATCTTATGCCCGCCCTGGTGCACGTGAAGCCCGATGCTCTCCGACATCACAGCCTCGTCACGGGTCAAATCATAGTAAGAAAAGTCATCAATAACCTCCATGTCATAAACATCCGCCCACACCTGCTTGGCATCCTGCAGCATGTCCACCATGGAAAACGGGTCGGCTGCCAAATCGCCTGAACCCATGCTGATATAAAGGCGGCGCGGTGCAGTCAGTGCATACAGCACGTTCATGTCCACCGGGAACTCATTGTCCCTATCCTCATAAGTAAAATACTTCTTGGCAAACCAGTGGGAAGAATTGCCGTCATCCATAATCCTGCCGGAAACGTCACTTCTCATGGAGCCGCCCCCGCAGCTTGCCGTCACAAGGGAAATCCGCTCGTCACAAGCTCCTGCCCACAAAGAAACCCTCGCCAGCCTGGAATGCCCGACACTCGCAATCTTATCCTCGTCCACTTCCTCCAGCGTGCACAGATAATCAATGGCACGGGAGTATCCAAATGCCCACGCGCTGAAAGCCGTAGTATCCTCATCCTCAAACAGACACAGCAAGCGTTCACGATACGTGTCCTTGTCATCCGCGCCCCAGTCCAAATAGCACATTGTGGCCACGCCATATCCGCGCCCCACGATTTCCTCAACCGGCCATAAATCCGCACTGTCCGCCGAAGCATGTCCCTCCGCCGTCTGCGCCGTGGAAGGCAAAATTTCTTCATCCGTCCAAATCATCGTGTTCCCGCTGAAATTCTCCCCGACAAATACGCCGCACGGCTTGTCTGACTTGGGAAGGTAGACCAAAAGCATGGCCTCACAGTTTCCTTTTTCTGTCGTAATTGTAATTTTCACCTGCCGGCGCAGCGCCTTTCCGTCAAGCGCGTCCCCGGATTCCACCACTTCGAAAGATGTATCAAATCCTTCCGCCGGCGTTCTGCCATACATGTTTTCCTCGTATCGTTCCAGCCACTCCAGACGAATTTCCTCATACTCCTTTTCACTGTCAATCTTATCTCCGGCCTCGTCTGACAAAAGTTTGGGCAGCCCTTCATACTCATGGCTGTTGCCGAGCACCAGGCGGCAGAACCAGTCCGGTAAATCGAAACCGCCATAACCGACCATCGCCAGCATTCCCCGCATGCTCAAAGAATCCCCCGTGTATTTTTTAATCATGAACACACTGAATCCCGCCATGCCGCAGAAAAGTATTAAAATTATCAGAAGTACGATCAATAGCTTCTTCCACCATGCCATCTTCTTTTTTGCCGCGCCATCGTTCTTTCCTTTTTTCATTTTCATTATTATTCACTCCTTTCCTCGCCATGCACGACAAAGGACACCTTTTAGCATCCCTCGTCTGACATGTTTCATGTAAATGGACACACGTCCCGTCCCCTCAGGCCATCAGGTATGGAGTGATTATATCCTTTATTGAATCTGTAAACAATCCAACTTTTCGTGAAAATGACTGATAATTTGTCAAAATGGCATTACTAAAATTCCTTCTTTTCCATGATTCCCATGGAGACGCGGCAGGAAACAAGCACCATCCCGACCAACAGTACCGCCAATACCACAGTAACCGTGGCCGCGGAAGCCTGCTCCGCCCCGTTAATCAGACCGCCAACGTCCACGTTTAGAAGCTGCATTAATTTCGCCCCGCCAAAGACTACCGCCGCAATCCCCAGTAAGGCACCAATCCAAACAATACGGCTCTTTTCCGCGCCAAATTTTAATTGCAGCGGAATCATCAACGACAGCATCAGACAAACCGTCACCAGTGCCCCACCGATGCTGCCCGCCAAAAACTCTACCACGTCCGTGCCATTTGTGAATATCTCCTTTGCATAGCCCACCCCGAGGCAAACTGCCGTTGCAGCTACCGTCGACCCCGCCGACATGATTGCCGCAAACATGTATTTCTCCAACACGTATTCCCGCCTGCTGATTGGCAACGTGAATAAAAACACCGCCCCATTATTATACTCGTCATAGGAAATCGTGCTGAGCGTGAACATCCCCATCATAATTCCCATATAGACGATGGCAAACGTAAATACCGCCCCGCTCGCAAAAAAAGAATAAAATACCACGAGCCCCGCCATCACAAGAAAAAACTGTTTCTGCTGTTTTAGCAATGCCAAATCCTTCAATAATAATGCCATCATATTCTCTCACCTCGTATCATCATCGTAATCAACTTGTCAATCCCATTATTTTCTACCGTGACATCCGGATAATTATCCAGATAAAACGCCTTCTGGTCCGTCAGGCAGCTATATCCGTAATTTTCCTTTCGAAAACGCAGGACGTGTGACTTGTCGAGCTTTTGATACTGCTCATCGGTCATTTTCAAGAGCGCGTATTCGCCGAGCAACGCGTCCGTCTCCTCGTGGAAAATGACGCGGCCGTCATCTATCATGTAAATGTCGTCGCACAAATTTTCCAGGTCGCCCGCAATGTGGGAGCTAATCAGCATCGACCGGTCTTCCTTTTCCTCCATGTATTCCCGGAACATGTCCAGAATCTCGTCCCTCGCCAAAACGTCCATCCCCGCCGTCGGTTCGTCCAATATCAGGAGCCTCGCGTCATGGGAAAGTGCAAACAATACATGTAGCTTTTGGCGCATGCCGGTCGAAAATTCCTTGATTTTCTTATCCACCGGCAAATGAAACTGTTTACATTTTTCTAAGAAGACATCCCGTTCAAACTTGGGATACATGCGCTCAAGCATCGGCATCAAGTCCCGAATCTCCAGATACCCGCTGAACCCGGAATCCGCCATCACGACACCAAGCTGCGTGCGCTCGGCCTTTCCCAACTCCTCCACCGGCTTTCCAAGCACTTCCGCCGTCCCGCCATCCGTCTTGATCAGTCCCAGGATTGCCTTCAGCGTCGTCGTCTTCCCCGCGCCGTTCTTCCCGACGACCCCGGTAATCATGCCTGGCCGCACCTCCATGGAGCAGTCCAGTTCAAAATCCTTATATGTTTTCTTCACGTCTTTTAACTTCAGCATCACTACATCTCCTCCAAAATCATCTGAAATATCTCTAACAATTCTTCTTTGCTCATCCCACAGCCCTTCCCCTTTTGAATGGCCAGTTCCAAAGCGGTCTCCACTTCCTTGCGGCGTTCCTCCAGGCGCATTTGCTGGTTCGTGCGGGCTACGAAACTCCCTTTCCCGTGAACCGTGACGATGAATCCTTCCGCCTCCAGGGCGTCATACGCCTTTTTGACCGTCAATGCGCTGATTCGCTGCTCCTTCGCCAGCGCGCGCACCGAGGGAAGCATCGTGTCCTCCAAAAGCTCGCCCCTTAAAATCTGCGCCTTCATCTGTCCCGCAATCTGTTCGTAAATTGGCTGCATGGATGAATGGTTGATTATAATCTTCATTTCTTCCCTCCTTCCACATAAACAGTATACAACAGTTTCAAACTGTTGTCAACTGTTTTATACTGTTTATTCCAAAATAGTATAAAAGACGTTACAATCCACGGTGGTTAAGCCGTGAATTGTAACAAAAAGGCACCATGGATTCTTCCACAGTGCCTTGCAGTAATTTTTTTTATTCTTCCAATGTTACTGAATGGAAATTACCTTGTAGTCCTTCTC
>CATLEQ010000344.1 GCA_949915905.1 uncultured Lachnospiraceae bacterium
GTTCACCCCGTCCGCGTCACTGGTTGAAATGTCAATTCCCTCGCCCGCCAACCGGGAAAACATGACGATTGCCGCATCGCCATAGGATGAGAAGCTCCCGCGCACGCTGTCCGTGAACAGGGAAATCTCCGACTCGCCGATGGACTGCACCGAGCCGGTCAGACGCTGAACCGAGTCGGTGGAATACGCCTCCAGAACCGTCTCGTTTACGGAAAAGCCCGCCCCCTCCATGGCCGCTGCCGGGTCAATCACGCGATTCTCGTCAATCGTCGGCCCCGCGGAGGTACACCGATACACCGGGTCGACCATGCTCCTTCCAAAAAGCGAAATATTTTTTACGTCCGAGGCCAAAGGCAATACGCCGTTATTTTTCACCAATACCGCGCTCTCTCCCATGCCCTCCTTGTTAAAGGCATTCTCCGCCTCTATCAATGCCGCCATTCCCTCATCCGACGGAATTCCGTCAGACGTGAAATCGCTCTTGTACACAATCGAATCGGCAGACGCTTCTATCGTGCCGCTTTGCCATAGGCAAACTAAAAATGCGGGTGATGCCCGTTACAATTCGGCTCTGCGCTGGCGCTGGGCTGAATTGTAACTGACTCACTTTATAGTTCACCATGAATCCTTACAATTTTGACAGCCTATCTTAAGAAATTTTTTCGAATTTTATGTCTCCTCATTTAAGATTTCCCCTCTATCCTATAAAATGTCAAAAAGGAAAAAGAAAATGAGGAGACACACTTATGAATCAAAAAAATCAAACGAATCAAAATAATACAAAATATATCACTTTCGCGGTTCCTTGTTATAATTCCCAGGATTACATGCGGCGGTGCATCGACTCCCTGCTGCCGGGCGGCGACGCGGTGGAGATTCTCATCATAAATGACGGTTCGACGGATGCCACCGCCGAAATCGCCGATGAATACGAAAAATTATATCCGAACATCGTAAAGGCCGTTCACAAGGAAAACGGCGGACACGGTTCCGGTGTCAACAAAGGGTTGGAGATGGCCTCCGGGCTTTATTACAAGGTCGTGGATTCCGATGACTGGCTGGATGAGGACGCTTACCGGACGTTCCTTACACGGCTCGAACAGTTCTGCCAGGGGGTTGCCGACGAGATGCCGGACCTCTTCGTTTGCAACTACCTCTACGACCACTTGGACGAGGGCACGTCACGCGAGATGGCCTACCGCAACATATTCCCAGCGGAAAAGGCATGCACGTGGAAGGAAATCGGACATTTCTCCCCTTCCCAGTACTTGATTATGCATGCATTGTATTACCGCACGGAGGTGCTTAGGAAATGCGGCATCGTGTTGCCGGAGCACACGTTTTACGTGGACAATATTTTCGCCTACCAGCCACTGCCGCTTGTCAAAAGCATCTATTACATGGATTTGCCCTTGTACCATTATTATCTCGGCCGGGAAGACCAGTCCGTCAACGAGAAGGTGCTGATGAAGCGGATCGACCAGCAGATCAAGGTCACGGAGATTGTGGCAAAATGCGTCGACCTTGACGAAGTGGCGAAAGAATACCCGAAGCTTGCCGTGTACATGCGGCGCAACATCTCGATTATGATGGCAATTTCCTCCATCCACCTGCTGCTGATCGGCTCCCAGAACGCCTGGCAAAAAAGGACGGATTTGTGGAATCGCATCAAAACCGAAAATCCGAATTTATATTTCCGCCTGAAATACCAGACCATCAGCGGGCTGACCTATCTGCCCGGCAAGATTGGCGGAAAACTCACCGTGAACGGATACCGGCTGGCGAAGAAAATTTACCAATTTCAGTGATAGGGCAAGACGACCCATTGCTCGCGGGAATAAAACAAAACAGAAAGGAAACAACAATGGCACATATTTATCTGGCATTTGTGGATACACCGGGAATTTTTGCATCTTTGATCCGATGTTTCCTGAAGCAAAAATATATACACGTCGTGATTTCGCTCGACCCCAATCTGGAGGAGGCCTACAGCTTTGGCCGGAGGAATCCGTTTATCCCGCTTATCTCCGGATTTGAAAAAGAGGATAAACGAAAAATCCTTCGGGCATTCCCTTCCGCGGATTACATGGTTTGCGAGATAGACTGCACAAAAGAGCAAAAAGAACAGATTCGGCAAAAATTACATCAGGACATGGATATGCGCTTCCACTATCATTACGCCGTGTCAAGCCTCCCGTTCATCGTCCTCGGAAATGCATTTTACCAGGAGAACCATTATACGTGTTCCTCCTATATCGCACGCCTTCTGGGAGAAATCGGCATCTGCGTCGCGCCGAAGCATTTCTCCCTGGTAACGCCGAAAGATTTTTACGAATATCCTGAAAAACGGGTCGTCTTTGAGGGTTCGCTGGCCGAAATCGTGGAAAAGGATACAAACTACAACCACTATGGAAACGAGGTAAGCTACGAATATTATGAAAATGAAACAAACTACGGTCGCCGCAGGAATCGGAAAGTTTGGAATCGTAGGAGAACGGAGGCCGCTTGTGGATATTAATACGGATACAAAATTTGACGCAATGGCAAAGGCAAGAGCGAGTGTAGAAAAGGACGCGAAAGCCGATGCGGGCATGGATACCATCTCGAACAAGAACATCGACGCGGGCATGAGCGCCGATACAAACGCGAGCGGCGACAGCGTGCACCAAAAAAAGAAGACAAACTTAAGCATCGGCAATCTGATTCTTTTCGCGGCCATCATGGGGCTGACCCTCTATGCGGTGTTTCGCGAACAGGATTTTGACCAGATTGCAACGTCGCTGCAAAAGCTTTCCGCCCCTTACCTGATTTTGGCCGTCGTGCTGGCGTTATTCTTTGTCTGCATGGAGGGCACCATGATTTGGTACTTGCTCGGAGCGCTCGGCCGTCGAAGGAGCGGCCTGCTTCGCTGCATCTCCTACTCCTTCATCGGTTTCTTCTATTCCGGAATCACACCGTCGGCCACCGGCGGACAGCCGATGCAGCTTTACTATATGAACAAGGATAAAAACACCCTCGCGGACAGTTCCGTGGTGTTGATGACGGTGGCCATCATTTACAAGTTCGTACTGGCGGTCATCGGAACACTGATGCTGATTTTTTGGTACAATCCCCTGCGGGATTACATGAAAAAATATTTCGGGCTGTTTTTCCTCGGGCTGGCCTTAAACGTCATTCTCGTGGTCATCCTCCTGGCGGTCATGATTGCCCCGAACTGGATGAAGGGAATCGTCAGCAAGGGCGAGTCCCTCCTGGTTAGACTAAAAATTTTCAAGTCTTCTGGCAAAAGACGGGAAAAAATCAATGGCTTCATTGATGGCTATCAGGACGCGGTACAGTTTTTAATCCAACACAAGGGCAAGGTCTCCTTCTTGGTCTTACTCACGTTTTTGCAACGATGCAGCGTGTTCTTCCTGACCGCCGTCATATACAAGGGATTTTCCCAGAACGGAACGCCGTTTTTGACGGTCATGTTGTTGCAGGCCGCCGTGATTATTGCCGTGGACATGTTGCCGCTGCCCGGAGCCCAGGGCATCTCCGAGCTCTTGTACTGCCGCATTTTCGCGGGCGTGTTCAGTGCGGCGAACCTGATGCCGTCACTGTACGTGACGCGGGGCATCACGTTCTACTTCCTTTTAATCGTGAGCCTCCTCGTCGTGGCCGGGAATTCCGTCTATCGAAACATTGAGACTGGACGGGAAAGGCAAACGATGCCAAAGGCCGGCAATCCTGAACAAGGGCGCACGTCAAATCTCGCGTGACGTGCGCCCTTGTCGCATAATCAGGTTTTCACTCCACTCCTATTTCCACGCATACCGGTTCCAGGCCTTCCGCCGATGCCGTCACACGAATCAGCCCGGACGCATCCCCCGAGCGAACGACCGCAACCGCCCGCCCATAATACGTCGTCCTGCACTCATCGAAAAAGTTTTCCTCCGAAATTGGATTTGCCGAGCCAAATCCCTGCAGGCTCCCAGCGCCTTCCACCTTCAGGCAAACCTTGCAGTCGGTTGCCGTCTGCAGTTCCCCACTTTCGTCCCGAAGCTCGATTGTCACATAAACCAGGTCGTCCGTCCTGATTTTTACCTTGTCCGGCACCATGCATAAGGAAACTTCGTCCTTTGCCGTGCACAAGCAATAATTCTCCGTAACATTATCCTCGTAATATGCAGTCGCCATGATTACGCCCGGCATGTAAAC
>CATLEQ010000345.1 GCA_949915905.1 uncultured Lachnospiraceae bacterium
GAAAAGATCGCCATCGCGAAGATGCAGATTCGCGAGACGATACTCAGGCTCGTGGCGGAAGCCGAAGTGGATTATGAGAAATGGAACGTCGCAGGCAGCATCAAGCGCGCCCAGGTCATCAACCAGATTTATGAAACATATCCCATCTTGTCCAAAATCATCGACCAGCCGGAATTGGTTAAATGGATTGACGAACAGATCGACGAAGCATTGGACACGCTCAGGTACATTATCAAAGAAAACCAGAACGGCGGCCATGCGATGGTGCCGCGTGCCAGTGATACACACCTGGCACAAACCGGGACGGAAGCGTAAAAAAATAACTAAATCACTACATTATCATAGGTGCGCCAAATTGACGCACCCTTTTATTGATACGATGAAAGGAGAATTACATATGGCAAATTATAATAATTACTACAACAGCACGTCAACGCATTACATTTCAAATTCCGGTTCCGACGAGAACGGAAAATATCACGGAGGAGCCGCGGGCGACCAGACCGGCGGGGAATGGGTTCTGCGGCCATGGTATTCCAGGCCGTGGAGCTGCGTGCTCCGCTATGAAAAGGATGCCCGCGTGGGGCAGAAACTCGCCGAACTGGGATGCGCCGCCGCATTAAACGACAAGATTGGATACGACCAGCACCAGCGTGACACTTACTGGAACCAATTAAAAGCCGCGGGGTATGACCCGTCAAAAATCACGATTGCCTGCGAATCCGACTGTTCTGCCGGCGTCATCGCGAATACGAAAGCCGTGGGAAACCTGCTTGGAATTCCGGCATTGGCAAACGTGAACGCGACCTATACCGGCAACATGCGCTCCGGGTTCAAGGCCGCAGGATTCACCGTCCTTACGGACGCGAAGTACACACAAGGGTGCTCCTACCTCCTCCCGGGGGACATTTTACTATACGATGCCGCCCATACGGCGACCAACATCACCATCGGCAGCAACGTCCGCAACAATGGCGGCAACAGCGGCGGTAATAATAATGGTAATAATGGCGGTAACATTAACGGCAATCCGGGCGGTGATCATGCTGGCGCGCTTGCCACGCCGCAACAACCCGCCCCTGCCGCTCCGAGCGGGCTCGGGAAGGACGAGAAATGGAAGGGAGTCGTCACGGTCAACGGGCTTAACGTGAGGAAATGGGCCGGAACGGAACACGGTACTTGTTCATTCAGCCCCCTAAATGCCGGAAACAAAGTCAGCGTGTGCGATTCCTTGAAAGCATCCGACGGCTCACTATGGCACTATATCAAGTACAACGGGAAGTACGGGTTCGTCCACTCGAAATATGTCGCGGCGGATTCCGCTCCCAATTCATCGCAGCCCAAACCGGCTAATGGCGCACCCACGAAAAAGACCGCCTACGAGTCGGCAAAAAGTTTTTCCGGACAACTTGCAGGAACATACCGAGCTACCGCGGATCTCAATATCAGGACCGGAGCCGGGACGGACAAGCCTTCCATGGTGGTGATACCAAAAGGTACGGCCGTGCAAAATTACGGATACTACACGAACGTAAGGGGAGTCAACTGGTTATATGTACAATTTACATACGGCAACGTGACGTACACGGGATTCGGATGCGGGACATATTTGAGAAAATAAGGAACTGTCGCAAAATAAATTGCGTCAAATATCGCAGGATAAATCCACATGGCCTAGGCGGAAGAAAGAGCCGTAGCGGGCTACGGCGATTGATGACAACGACGGCCATGCGGATTTAGACAAGATAGTGCACAATTTATACTGCGACAGTTCCTAACTTACGGAGGTGGTGACATGCCAGAATGGAATGACATCTTACACATGGTGGCTGCCGCCGCTGACTGGTTTAGGCGGTACTGGGCGACGGCAATCGCCGCCCCGGTTCGTGCTAAGCGTGTGCCACTGTTTTAAATGGCCGATGCATCACCCTTTCCCATGAATCTCTCCCGCCACTTTCCTCGCGTACGGCGTGTTCGCCACGCCGCCTTCCCCGGTTTCCCGCAGGGACACATGCATCGACTCCCCCACTTCCTTCATGGCATCTATCACCTGGTCGGGCGGGATTTTACTCTTGATTCCGGCCAACGCCATGTCCGCCGCCGCGAGCGCGTTCACCGCCCCGATGACATTTCGCTTCACGCACGGCACTTCCACCAGTCCGGCCACCGGGTCGCAGACGAGTCCAAGAAGGTTCTTCATGGCCATCGCCGCCGCATGTACGATTTGTTCGTTATCACCGCCCTTTAAATATACAAGGGCTCCGGCCGCCATCGAAGAAGCCGAACCGACTTCTGCCTGGCAACCGCCCTGCGCCCCGGCGATAAACGCCCTGGCCGCGATGACCTGGCCGATTCCAGCCGCGACGTACAAGGCCTCGATAATCCGCTCCCGGTTAATCCTTTCCTGATACAATGGCACCAGTACCGCCGGCAGCACGCCGCAAGCCCCGGCCGTCGGAGCCGCCACGATACGCTTCATGCACGCATTGGATTCCCCCATCTGGAGTGCCCGTGCGATGACCTGGCCTACGAAGTCCCCGACAAGCGTGTCACCCCGCTTTCGATATTCCTCCATTTTCGCCCCGTCTTTCCCGACCAGACCGCTGCCCGACATCAGGGACGGATCATAACTTTCACTGGCCGACAACATGGCCTCCCACATTTTCTCCATGGTCGCAAGCGACTCCTCCTCACTGACGGAGCGTTCATTCATGTCATCCTGCAAAACGGCCCGCCAGAAGGGCATTCCCTCCTCCTCGCAAAGCCGGTTGATTTCTTTTAAAGACTGATATGCCATTTCATTTCTCCCCTTCTATATAAATCACCTTCCGAATGCCGTCCCGCGCTTCCATGCATCGAATGATGTCAGAGGGCACGGCCTGGTCCACCTCAATGATCATGACCGCTTCGCCCCCCTTCTTCTCCCGATAAAGGTTCAACGCCGCAATATTGATGCCCGGCTCGGCAAGCATGGCGGTAACGCTTGTCACATGCCCCGGCCGATCCTGATGATAGACAATCAATGTCGGGTTCTCGCCCGTACAATTTACCGCCAGGCCGTTCAATCGGTTTACCATGATGCGGCCGCCTCCCAACGAGGAGGCTTGTACCTCCAGGCATTTTCCGTCCGCGCCCTCCACGTTCAAAAGCGCGGTATTCGGATGTGCCCCCGCGAGCCGAATTTCATGAAAGGAAAACGAAAGCCCCTCTTCCCCGGCGATTTCAAAACTGCGGGGAATTTGCATGTCATCGGGCTTCATGCCCAAGAGCCCGGCAATCAAAGCCTTGTCGGTTCCATGCCCTTTCCCGGTCGCGGCAAACGAACCATGAAGACCGATGTCCGCCTTTACCGGCCGGCTCCCCAGCAAATTCCTGGTAATATAGCCAATTCTCACCGCCCCCGCCGTGTGAGAACTGGACGGGCCGACCATGACCGGCCCCAAAATGTCGAAAATATTCATGATGATTCCCCCATAATGAGTATTCGTCTTTCTGATAAAAATTATCAGAACAAAAAATATTCTCATTTCAATTTAACACAATTCCCGGACGCGTTCAAGGGAGAAATTCACCGCCAGAAAACAAAGAAAAACGAATGGCCGCCATTCTATACCCGAGGGCATCCCTTAACGCATGCCCTGCGGGACGGACTCTTCGAGTCCGTCAAGGTATACCCATCCGGGCATACCACATCAAACGCGCTTCGCGCCAGCGGACTCTGCGAGTCCGTCAAGGTATAAAAAGTGACTTGCATTCCACAATTTTGCAAGCTATACTAATAGTCAGAAGAGAGAGGAGGTCATTATGGCAAAAAGAGTCGCAATCGGAATTCAAAATTTTGAAAAAATAATCATGAACAATTGTTTTTATATCGACAAAACGTCTTTTATCCGCGATTGGTGGGAACGAAAGGACGACGTGACCCTTATTACCCGTCCACGCCGTTTCGGCAAGACTTTGACCATGAGCATGCTGGAGCATTTTTTCTCCACGGACTACGCGGGAAGGGGCGACTTGTTTGAAGGACTCACCATTTGGGAGGACGAGGAGTACCGGAAATTACAAGGAACATATCCCGTCATCAGCTTGTCCTTTGCCAACATAAAAGAAACGAATTATGCCAACACACGCAAAAAAATTTGTCAGATGATTGCCAACTTATACGCTGACCACACGTTCCTTTTAAAGGATG
>CATLEQ010000346.1 GCA_949915905.1 uncultured Lachnospiraceae bacterium
ACTTGGTCGTGTCCCGCAACATCATCCTCGCCCGCTCCACGCGGTATCCAATCAGGTATTGTATCGGCGGTACGCCGGTAATCTCCTTAAAAAACGCGCACAAATGCTGCGGCGTGCAATTGGCTTCCTCTGCCAGCCTTTCAAGGACGATGTGCTCCGAAAAATGTTCCTGGATATAGAAAGCCACGCGCTTATAACGATCCACCTTTTCCTTTTCGACGGCAGTCAGCACGTTTTCAGAAATCCGCATCCGACGGAGCTTTTTTAACATGTACAACATTTGATAAAGTACCAGTTTTGAATGAACATACCATTCCTTGCCCTGCTCGGTGTCTCCCAGCCGTTTATAGAGATTTCGCAAGTCACCCGTATACCCTTCCAGAGACAATTCCTCCAGCCGCCCGGTTCGGCCAAACCGTTCGGAAAACGTCTCTAGTTCCTTGCTGTCGCTGATTTGCTCATATAAACACAACAACGTCCCGTATCCTTCGTCTTTTGCCCTGACAATGTGCGGCAAAACCTCGGCATGCGTAAGAAGAGGCTCTATCAGTCCATCCTGCATGGCGTCATGGTAGGAAAAGTCCAAAATGCGCGGATCAAAAATGACCACGTCATGCGCCGTGTCCGTCCCCTTCGCCTCGATGCGATGCAATTCCCCACTATTGACAAAACACAAGTCACCTGTTTGTAGCTCGAATTTTTCCAGATTGAACTCGACAACGAACGTTCCTTTTTTTATATGCAAAATCTCAATCCAATGGTGCCAATGGCGTTCTACCAAATAAGGCTCCGCCTGCCTCCCCGTTATCTGCGGTGAAAATCGTAAAAACAAGATTGGCCGTTCTTTACTTCCATGGCGAATGTCTTCCTCCAGCGAATATGAATCATTCATATCCATTTCCCCCAGCGTCTTAATATTGTATTATTATTTTAATGAATAATGCAAGATTTTTCAACTTGTTTTCATGTATAATTTCAAAAAATACAATTCAGTTGTTACTTTTCACGCACGGTTTCACGGCCGCTTGGGCGTGTCCCTGTGAAAAATAACATTCAGTTCATGAGGAGGAAAAAGAAATGGCAACAAAAGAAAAAAATAACACGCCTTACCGCAAGGCATCCATGTTTTCACTGATTTTTTCCAGTGCCGGCAGCGGCAGCGGGATTTGCTTTTACCTGCTGATGATGTATGCCAGCTACATCGCAAACGAGGGGTTCGGCATCGTGACGGCCGTGGCCGGAATGATTATCACCGGAACCCGTATTTTTGACGGGGTGACGGATCCCCTCGTGGCAGCCATTTTCGACCGCTGGAAACCGGGAAAACATGGAAAAATCCGTCTTTTCGTCATAACCGGCTGGATCATCATGTCATTGGCAGTCCTCGGCATGTACAATTGGCTGGCCGGACGCTTTGACGGCATTCCCGGAATCATCGTCTACACCACGCTTTACGTAATCTATATCATCGGCGCGACAATCGGGGGCATGAGCGGTGCAGCGGGCGGCATCGTCATCACCAACGACCCGGTGCAGCGGCCGTTCCTCAATCTTTTGGGAACGATGTATTCCTATATCACCCCGATGGTACTAAGCACCCTGATTTCCTTCGTCATCCTGCCCCGCTACGACAACCAGTACAATGCCGCCTGCCTGAAAGAGGCTTGTCTATGGTACTTGGGATTTAGCTTCGTTTTCATCATCATGCAGTGCATCGGCCTTAGCGGCGTGGACAAGCCGGAAATCCTTGAGGGAATCAAGACCGGGGACAAGGTGGAAGACCAAAAGATTACCTGGCGGGACATGTGGTCCTTGCTCAAGGACAATAAGCCGTTGCGGATGTACGTCATAACCGGGGCTTCCGACAAGATTGCGCAGCAAACCTCCAGCCAGACCATCGTCGTCACCCTGATGAGCGGAATCTTGATTGCAAATTACAAGGCGGCGACAATGATTGGCAATACCGGCATGATCGTCGGGCTTTTGTTCGCTTTCCTCGGCGGGGCTTACATTGCCAAGTTCGGAGCCAAGAAGGCGACCAGCCTCTGGTCGGCAGTGGCCATCGCCCTTTCCGCGGCCTCCATCCTCTTCTGCGTGATTCTCGGGCCAGATGGCATGAAGCAAATCGGCGTGATGGGCGTTCCGATGATGATTTACGTCGTGCTCCAGGTGCTGACCTCGGGCGTGAAAATGATTTTGACCACGGCATCGGGAACCATGCGAGCCGACGTGACGGACTACGAGTTGGAGCGGTCGGGAAACTACATGCCGGGCACGGTCGGCGGCGTATATTCCTTCGTGGACAAAATCATCTCCTCCCTCTCCTCCACGATTGCCGCCTTCTGCGTGGCATTCATCGGCTACACGACGACCATGCCGCAAATGGGCGACCCGGTGACGTGGCCGCTCTTCTGGATGGCAATGATTTTAACGTTCGGCCTGCCGATTCTCGGCTGGCTCTGCAATGTTTTCGCGATGAAAGGGTATGAATTAAGCAAGGAACGCATGGTAGAAGTACAAACGAACGTGGCCGAACGAAAAGCGGCGGCAAAAAAATGACCTCCCTGGAAAGTAACGCGAAAGTGGACTCCCATGTGGCCGCGGAGGAGTCCACTTATGGCATTACCGCCTCTGGGCGACTTATCAATCGGATATCTCACAATGTTCCAAATTCACAATCGTATCAAGGCCATACAGCATCAAACCATCGTCCGCTTCCGCTTCTTTCACGATTTTCTCGTCAAATCCCGACTCGGAAAACAATGCAAATTCATGAAGTTCCGGCTCTATGATATAGTCATATACTCCTTCCACGTCACCCTCTTCAAGCTGAGAAATATTCGCGAAACCAAACGCATACCAAAAACGGAAAAAATTGTCCGTCAAACGATACCTCCCGCGATTCGTGTTCGCCTTTTCCTTTACTTTTGCATCTACTGAAAATTCTCGTTCCACGATTCCTAGCTCTATCAGATTTTTCAGATAGACACTCGTCTTGGACGTGTCCTCAATCAATGACTTTTGACTGATGTCATTCAGCTTTGTATTGCCGAGGGCAACCGCTTCTATGATGGAGTTGTAAATCGGCGTTTCCCAAAGCTCCTGATGAAGCAAAAAATCCACTTCGCTATATGACACGCAACCCTTGGTCAAAATATTCTTTTTTATATTCTCCGCAAGAGACAACTTCGAGTCAAACTGTTTTAAATAGTGGGGAATCCCGCCAAGTACGGAGCATGCCAATACCTTGTCTTTATCCGAGTATCCAGGAAAAAACTTCATCGCATCATAAAATCCCATCCCGTTCATTTTATGTTTCCGTTTTACCAACACGCCGCCTGCCGTAAAGAACGACCAATTGACCATTTTCAGATTCATATTTATCATTCAAAAACTTAAGTTCCTGCTCTCTTCCTATGAACATAAGCGCTCTCCTATATCTAATCGTGATTTAGTAAATCGTGATTTGACATTATTATACCCAATAAATATAGAAAAAACAAGGGGGATTTTTAGTTGTTCCAGTATTCCGTGAAACGGTCAACAACCCTTTTTAGCAAATTCTTGTGCAACATTCCAAGTTGCATTTTTATAGCAATCTGAGTATAATAAAAACACTTCTTCTAAAAAGAAGCACTCATAAAAATTGCTTTTGACAACGCTGTGATTTCAAAGCGTCAAGAAAAGGATGCGCATCTACCAAAAGCAGTCTCCGTCTGATAAAACGTAAATCCTATCAGGCACATCAAGCCAGATAAGCTCTGGCAACCCGAAAGGGTATCAGGAGTTTCCGCTAAAAATCGGAAAAATCCCATATAACCAAACAGTATCATACAAGAAACGGCATTAAGGTGTCTCACATGCCAAATGGCCATGGCGTAGAGATTCCCATGAAAAGGAGAAATGAATCATTTTAGTAAAAAATACGCGACAAAAAATCTTATGCATCATGTCTAAAACAGACTTTTTCTATCATGTAAAACATGTTATACTAAAATTGTTCTTCTTTTCAAAACACTTAATTTACTATAAAAGTCCCAGACAGCGGCTATGTTGTGGAGGATGCTTGCATCCGCAATAACATAGCCATTGGATGGGCTACCCCATATTCGTAATCCGTCCTATCGGACGGATTACGAATATGGGGTAGCGATTGTGGGAGTGCATAAGCACGAAGCAATCGACTTTTA
>CATLEQ010000347.1 GCA_949915905.1 uncultured Lachnospiraceae bacterium
TACGTTATCTGTATACTCTTCATTTGGATCCTCACCCTCGTTCGCCTCAAAAGAAGTCACCTCGTTCTTCTTCCATCCTTCAAGGTTGTCCTCCTTGACCGCCTTGTCAAGCGGGGTCACGGCCGGATGCCCGTTTTCCTTCACATAGTCGCTCTCCCAGTCCCACACGTACTCGGTCGGCTCCGCATACTTCACGATCCAGTCACGGCGGTAGCAGGTTCCCTCCCAAGGATCCTCCGGGCCGTCCGTGATACCGTAAATCGCATAGTAATGCGCGTTTCCTTCGTCATCCGCCACTTGTACCAGCGGCTTCAGCTCCGGATTCGCTTCCAGATATGCCACATAATTCGGCATATATTTCTCCACGTATTCCGTAATGTCCATCAGGATGCCGTTATCATACATCGCCTGCGGGCTCTCCGAGGACATGCCCATGTCGATAATCTCCGGGTACTCACCCGTTCCAATCATCGTGTTAAAGTTGTCCGCCTCGGATCCGGTAATCGGCACCAAGAAAGAAAAGTTCAACTGTCTGCCGTTCTCCGCCGTACCGATGCCGCCGTCCTTTACGTTCCAGTACTGCTGGTTGATAAACTGTACTGCCGGAGCATCTTCATAATTCTCATAATACTCGCCGTTGCTGTCCGTCTTGGTAATCCACCAGGTGAAGTTCGCGTCCTTTCCGGCAAACTCGTCATCACCATTTCCGGCACCTCCGCCGCCTTTGTTCGCGTCATCGCCGCCCTTGCCGCCGCAGCCTACCACGAGGGTAAGTGCCATCGCCGTCATCAGTCCGACTGACAAAATCCGTTTTAAAACTTTGTTTTTCATAAACTGCCTCCTTCTTCTTTTTTTATCCCCTAAGGCAAGACACTCCGTTGCCCTATTGCACTTATTATACACAAACACCTCAAATCATTCTATCATTATTTTGCTTGCCTTGTTATTTTTTTGTTTCATTTTTTCTATTTTGTTCCGTTTTCTACGTTTTATTCGATACTTTTGCCGACAATCGACGAAACAACGGCATCGTTATGCTCGCATTTTACATCTTAATGTGATATACTAAGTAAAATTGATTATAAGACAAGAAAGGAAACGAGAGTATGAAAATTGACAGAAAAGAAAAAGTCATTCTCGGAGGCTTGCCACAGAAGATACATATCAAGAGCCTCGACGAGCAAAATCCTGTCCTTTTATTTTTGCACGGAGGACCCGGCGTCTGTAACCGGCACGGCATCATGACACAGCATGCCGACCTTTTGGACACGTTCACGATCGTGGCCTGGGACCAGAGGGGAAGCGGCGGTTCTTACAAAGGTGCCACGCCGGAGACGCTCACCATCAGGCGGGTGACCGATGACGCGCACGAACTCGTATTATGGCTGTGCAAGGAGTTTCACAAGGACAAGATTTTCATCATCGGCGGAAGCTGGGGGTCAGAGCTGGGCACCTGGCTTGCCTACCGTTACCCGGAGCACATTGCCGCCTACGTCGGCTTCGGCCAGGTGGTAAACGGTGCCAAAAATGAAGAGATCAGTTACCGGTTCGCCCTGGATTCGGCCCGTGCCGCCGGTGACGAGGCATCCGTAAAGAAGCTCGAAGATTTAGGCGCGCCGGTGATGGGCGTTTACAAGGGCGGATACAAAGGCATGATGATACAGCGAAATATCATGATGAAATACGGCGGCTATTCCCAGAGCAAGGAAAAACGCAGCTATTTCCGCTCGATGGTCGTTCCCATGTTATTTTCCGGCGAATACAGCCTTTCCGACTTGTGGGGCGTGGCCAAGGGACACTCCTACGTGTTGGAGATCATGTGGCCGGAAGTCGGGCGTACTGATTTTCCCAAAACCTGCACGAAATTTGAGGTTCCGTATTTTATTTTCGACGGCCGGCTGGACAAAAACACGCCCGCCGAGCTGGTGGAGGATTATTTCAATTTAATCGAGGCCCCCAGAAAGGAATTAATCTGGTTTGAGGCTTCCGGGCACAACCCGATGAATGACGAGCCGGATAAATTTAAGACACTGTTAAGACAAAGACTGACCGAGGTCAGGGAAAGTGAGAAAGAAACATGCAGAATCTAAAAAAAGAACCCGCGGCGAAAGAATCCACAATCAAGCCTATCAAGGCCGCCGAAAAGCTTGGCTTCGGCACGTTCTCCACGGCGAGCAACGTCGTATACCAGTTTAAAAGCCTTTATTACTTATTATTTCTGACCAACGTCATCGGCATCAACGTCGTGCACGCCGGCATGATTATCGCCATCGGCACCGTCTGGGATGCCGTCAATGACCCGATGGTCGGCTATTGGGCGGTCAACCACACCTTTAAAAACGGGGAAAAATGCCGCCCGTTCGCATTGTGGTGCGCGATTCCCTGGGCGATTACCGTCGTTTTGATGTTCACACAGTTCAACGTCGCTTATTCGTTAAAAATCGTCCTGGCGATTATCGTCTACCTCGTATTTGAATTGTTTAACACCTTTGTGGCAATTCCTTATAACAGCATGGGCGGACTGGCGACCAACCGCGACGCGGACCGCCGCGCCATCAACGTGGCGCGTAACCTGGGCGGTTGCCTTGGCTCTGGCATCGGTGCCGTCGCCTGTCTCCCGCTCGTCAAACTGTTTGGCGGATTGGACGCGAAGGGTAACATCATCTCCGAGGCCTGCGAAGAGGGAACATTTTTATCTTCCTTCTTTTCCAGCCAGAGCGCAAGAGGATTTTTCTTCGCCGCCTTCGTCATGGGAATCGTCTGCATCATCGGCAGCTTTGCCCATTATTTCACGACCAAGGAGCGTGTAAAGCAGGAAGCGGAGGACGAATCCCACCTACCCTTCCTTAAAATCGTGAAGATTTTGTTTGGCTGCCGCTCCTGGGTGTTCAACATGCTGTACATTATCTGCTACGGCGTAGTCAACATGCTGATTATGAGCACCATCAATTACTATGCGACCTACATCATGGGCAGCACGGGTGCCGCCACGATCATCATGGCGGTCTACCTCGTCGTGGCCATCATCGCCACTGTCCTGACCGTGCCGCTCGACAAGATGCTCGGCCGCAAAAACATGATGATTTTCAGTGCTGCCATCATGGTCGTCGGAAAGCTTTGGTTCATCATCGCCCCCTACTCGACCGGTGCCATTTACCTCAACACCGTCACCTTCGCCATCGGCGTGACGGTCGCGTTCGTCATGTTCAACACAAACCGCAACAATATCGCCGACCTGGTGGAATGGCAGAGCGGCAGGCGTATTGACAGCATGGTTTCCACGGTGGACAACCTGGCAAGCAAGCTGGCGACCGCCGGGGCAAGCATCCTGATGACCACCATTCTCGGAGCGGCCGGTTTTGACGCGGCATTGGAGGTACAACCCACCGCCGCCATCAATACGATCAACGCGCTGCTTGGCTGGATTCCTCTTATCATCAGTGCCGTCATGCTCGTCGTCGCATTGTTCTTTGACATTGACAAGGAAATGAAGGCGATGCACGCAGACAAAGCAAAGTCCTGACGGCACCATCGGCGCGCGGACGAGCCTCGCCATCCCGCGTTTCAAGTTCACATGCAAGAGGGTCTTCCCAAAGAACCTGTTAAAATGAAAAGAATGGCATCGACATAGGATGGCCATTCTTTTTTATTCTACATAATAGGTTCCATCATAGAGCCTGCGGCACGCTTCCTCCACGCCGTTTTGAAAAATCTCCCGCAATTTTCCTTGCAGTTCATGGTCTTGCAGACTCACGGTGAGCGGCGGATAAAACCTGCTCCCCTCTCCCCGCACTGCCACGGCCACGGCTTCGTCGAACGCGCCGCCCGTACGATAGGACAAACCATCAGAATCCATTTTTCTGGTCAAAAACGAAGCCAGGGTAATGACATCCACCACGCATCGACATGGACTCTCCGTTCGTTTGTATTCGTCCGGGTAACCTTTCGAGCCATTGTACCATGCATGATGCCCCAGTGCCAAATCCGCGTATTCTCGCGTGGATTTCCGCTTTTCCAACATCTCCCAGCCCACGTGCGTATGCAGCCGCAACAGTTCCTGCTCCTCCTGAAACAGTTCCCGGTTACGGATGGAATGGATATGGTAAAAATGAAGAAGCCCCACGTCGTGAAGCATCGCGCCCTTATGAACGAACCGTAACAAGGCGTCCCGCCTTTCACCCGTTTC
>CATLEQ010000348.1 GCA_949915905.1 uncultured Lachnospiraceae bacterium
GACCCGGTGACGACGACGGATGAGTTGATTCCGTCCGGCGAGACCTCCTCTTATCGTTCGAATCCGTTAGGTCTGGCGGAGTTTGCGTTGTCGAGAAAGGATCCGGCCTATGTCGGACGGGCGAAGGAGGTGCAGGCGGCACAGAAGGCCATCGAGGCGGGGACTTGTCCGTTGGACGCGCTTGAGGAGTTGAGGCCGGTGATGGAGACGATTCAAAAAGAGTATCCGAACGTCGGAGAAGGCAATCTGGGCGTTGGCAGCACGATTTTCGCCGTGAAGCCGGGCGACGGTTCGGCACGCGAGCAGGCGGCCTCCTGCCAGAAGGTGCTGGGCGGCTGGGCGAACATTGCCAATGAATACGCGACCAAGCGGTATCGCTCCAACCTGATTAACTGGGGCATGCTGCCGTTTTTGACGAAGGCCGAGCACACGGCGTTGCCGTTCAAAAATGGAGACTATATTTTCGTGCCTGACGTGCGGAAAGCCGTGGAGGAAAAGGCGAGTGAGGTAAAGGCCTACGTGGTCGGCGAGGGACTTATGGAAATTGACTTGCAGCTCGGGGACATGACCGATACCGAGCGGGAAATCATCTTGAAGGGATGCTTGATTAATTATTATAGAGGATAGTGATTGTTACAATTTGGTCCGCGCCGGTGCGGCAGTGAATTGTAACTAGTGATTGGACATTAAACTTACGGGGTCGTGCGGCGGTGCGCACAGCCCCGTAAGTTATGTTACTATTCACGGCCTATGGCCGCGATAGTAACTAAATTAATTTTTTTTATTTGACATGCAACAAAACCGGAAATTCGCGACTCTAGTGATTAGAAAGCTTTCTAATGAAACGTAAGGTGGTGAGCACAGATGTACAATTATGAGGGGGCACCGGAGTTGGCGTTAATCCGGCGGGCCAGACGAGGCGACGTAAAGGCGTTTTCTGAACTATATGCAAGAATTTACAAGGATTTGTATAAGTTTGCCTATTATATGATGCGGCAGCAGCAGGACGCGGAGGACGCGGTCGGGGATGCCGTGGTGGCTGCCTTTGAAAACATTGGCAAGTTGAAGAAGGAAGGCTCTTTTCGCAACTGGATGTTCAAGATATTGGCAAATCAATGCCGGAAGAGGTTGTGCGGACGCGAGTATAATGAGGAGTTGTCGGAGGATCTGGTGGCAGATTTGACGGCGGAGGAAGAGGATTTCGCGCGGACGCAGGACGTGCGGGAGGCGTTTCTTTCCTTGGAGGCGAAAGACCGCCTGATTGTCGGCTGGTCGATTCTTGGCGGCTATTCGAGTGACGAAATCAGCGAGGCGTTGGGGATGAACGCCGCCACCGTACGTTCGCGCAAAAGCCGGGCATTGGGAAAATTGCGGCAGATTCTAGTATGATTCTAGTATAACGTTCGGCAAGCGATTGCAGAGTTGTTTGCAAAATGCCACACTGGCGCAAAGAAAGGAGTTGCATGTTATGAGTTTCGACGAGATTGATTTGAAGAATAGGATACAAGAGCAGACACGAGATTTGCGAATTCCGGATTCTTTGAAACCGGAAGCGATAGAGCGTAAACTGTCTGATGAAAATAAGAAGAAAAAGAAACGAAACAACGTTTATTATATGCGGGTGGCCGCGGCGGCATGTTTTGTCCTGCTGATTGGAATCGTGGGGGGTAGGCTGGCCTTGCATAATCCGGAGGATGGTGACGCGAAAAGCGAAGTGACAGAAGAACATTTAAAAGTTCAGGAGAGTGATGCCGGCACGGAAGGCGGCGTGGATGATGCGGCCGCGGATGCCGCGGAAGATGCGGCGGCTAATCCGGTTCGTACGGCGGCGGATTATGACGAGATTTATGAATATATCAAGGCCGAGCAGAATGTGGCGCGAGATTACGAGGTTGGCTCTGGGTTCGTCGGTGGAATGTTTTCGGACGGCGGGTTTGCAAGTGGAGGAAATGGCGGCGTAAAAGAATTTGCGATGGAGGATTCCGCCGCGGATACGAATGCGTCAGGCATCGCGCAGCAGGCGGTGACGGAGGCGGGCGTCGAATATTCGGACACGAACACCCGGGAAGAGGACGTGGGCGAGGCGGACATTGTCAAGACGGACGGGAAACATTTGTATATTCTTTATGGAAACCGCGTGGAAATCGTGGATATCGAGCAGGACGAGATGAGAGACCTTGGGGAAATCGTGCTGGATGATAACGTGAACGTGGCAGAAATCTATTTGCAGGATGCCCGGCTGATTGTCGTATATACGGAGAACCGGGAGGAAGGCGGGGGAGAATATACCTCGTATCGAGCCTATGCGGCGGCAGAGACGTTTGACGTCAGTGACCCGTCAAAGCCGAAAAGCGTCGGAAAAATTACGCAGAGCGGACGTTATTATACGACGCGGATTCGAGACGGCTACGTGTATCTTTTTAGCAATTATTATGCCGACTATGACGTGGCGAGAACGTATGAGGACGGTTTCGTCCCGACGGTAAACGGGCAGAGGGTCGATGCCGGAAACGTGTATTTGCCGATGCTTGACACGGCGCGCAAGTATTTGGTCGTTTCATCGTTTTCGCTGGAAAGCCCGGACAAGGTGACGGATAACAAGGCGATTTTTGGCGACACGGATTTATGTTATGTGAGCGGAAACAATATTTATGCATGTGAAAATTCTTATGACTATGCGGAAAGTTCAGGCAAGACAAAGAAAGGCGTGTCGCAGACGAATATTCGCAAGATTGCCTATCAGGACGGAAAATTGTCAGCGGTTGGTCAGACGAAGCTGGATGGCACAATCAATGATTCGTTCAGCATCGACGAGTACGAGGGAAATTTGCGGTTGGTGACGACGGTGAGGCCGCTTGTATCACATGATGACGGCGTGATGCCGCTTTGGACTACGGATTTCGTGCCGTGGCGGGCTACGGATGACGTGGCGAAGGTTACGGAAGAGACAGAAGCGGAAAAGGACAGCAATTCTCTTTATGTGTTGGATGAGAATTTGAAAGAGCTGGGGCGGATTGAAGGATTGGCGGAAGATGAGCAAGTGTATTCCGCCAGGTTTATGGGGGATACCGGCTATTTTGTGACGTTTCGGCAGGTGGATCCGCTGTTTTCCGTGGATTTGTCCGACCCCAAGAACCCAAAAATCATAGGAAAACTGAAGATTCCAGGATTTTCTGACTATTTGCATCCGTATGGGGATGGAAAGCTTCTGGGTATCGGCATGGACGTGGACGAGGAGGGGATGACGACAAACGGCGTGAAGCTGTCCATGTTCGACATTTCAAACCCGGCGGACGTGAAAGAGGCGCACAAATACGTGTTGGAAGGGACGTATTCGACGGATGTCAGTTATAATTATAAGGCCGCGTTCGTGGATGCGAAGAAGAATTTGATTGGCTTTAATGCCTATGGGGACGGGGCACATTATTATATTTTTTCTTATGGGAAAGATGGATTTGAATGTTTGTTTGACCGAGAGCTGATTGGCGTTTCCAGTGACGTGCGAGCTTTGTATGCGGGCAACAGATTGTATCTGGTGGCGGGAAACACGGTGGTGTCGTACCGTTTGGAGACGTTTGAAAAAATTGACGATATTGTGTTGGGGGCGGATGCCCGGCCGACACCGAGAATGGAAATTGACGAGGCAACGGAGTCGGAACAAAGCGGTTGGCTGGAATTGGAGGGGGAATGACCGGCCAGGGCGGTAGTTTATGAGAGAAATGACTGACTGGGGCGGTAATTTATGGAGGGGGTGACCGGCCAGAGCGGTAGTTTTGTGAAAAAACAACTAATTGAAGCGGTAATGGCCGCCTGGAGGAAGTTATGGTATTTGACACGCATGCGCATTATGATGATAAACAATTTGATGAAGACCGGGAGGAATTGCTTGGTTCCATGAAGGACGCTGGCGTTGGCATGATTGTCAACGCCAGTGCGACGGTTGCATCGTGGGACAAAGTACTGGACCTGACAGAGCGGTTTCCATACGTATATGGCATGATTGGCGTGCATCCGGACGAGGTAGGGGCTTTGAGCGAGGAAAATTTTGCCCGCATGGAACGGCTGGCCCGGAAGGATAAAATTGTAGCCATCGGGGAAATCGGACTGGATTATTATTGGGACAAGCAAAGCCATGGGGAACAAAAAAAGTGGTTTGTCCGGCAGCTCGAGTTGGCAAGGAAGC
>CATLEQ010000349.1 GCA_949915905.1 uncultured Lachnospiraceae bacterium
ATCGATCTCCTCACAGGAAACCTCATAGTCATCCCGCAGGGATACATGAGACTGGTTCATCAGCTCTCCGAACCGCGCGATGTTGTCCGCCTTCAATGCGGCAACCGCCTCGATGGTGCGCTGGTTTTCCGCCACGGCATGCTTGGCGCGGCGTTCCCTCGTCTCGTCGCCGATGACGGACTTGTGTTTTTCAAACGTCTCCATGTCCAAATCGCCAAGCCCCTTGATGTCAACGACCGTCTGGAGGGCCTTTAACGCGTCGGAGCACTCCTGGCGGCGGGTATTGTATTCAGAGTCGACCAGGCTGTGCTTTACCTTGCTGTTCGTGATGATGATTTTGGAGTCCGTCAAAACGACCGGCGCGTACTCAAAGCTTAAGTCGGCGGTGTCTAAGAAAATGGCGTTGTCCTTCTTGCCGTTGGCCACCGCGAACTGATCCATGATGCCGCAGTTGCAGCCGTTGAAGTTATTTTCCGAATATTGGCCGTAAAGGGCGATGTCCGTCATGTTCAAATTTTCAAAGCCATAGAGGTCACGCAAAATCACCCCGGTCAATACTTCCAGCGAGGCGGAAGAGGAAAGGCCGCTTCCGTTCGGAATATTGCCCCAGATGACCATGTCAAATCCATGGGACAGGGTAAAGCCTTTTTCGGCAAAAGCCCATACCATGCCGAGCGGATAGTTCGCCCAGTTGTAGCTTGTCTGGTATGACAAGTCGTCCAAGGAAACCTCGACCACGCCGAAATGGTTCAAATTCATCGAGTAAAAATGAAGAAGGCGGTCCCTTCGCGGCCTTGCCGCCCCGTAAGTGCCGATGGTCAGCGCACAAGGGAAGACGTGTCCCCCGTTGTAATCCGTGTGCTCCCCAATCAAATTGACGCGCCCCGGTGAGAAATAGAAACGGACATCCTTGTCGTCGCCGTATAATTCGGCAAATTTGGCAAATAACTTTTCCTGCATATTTTCTGTCTTGTTTTCCTTCATGGTAAATGCTTCCTCGCTTTCTGTCAGACTCGAAGAACGCCTTGCGCGGCGGCCTCCAACGAAATGATTTTCTAAAATTCATTATAGGACAAGAACGGAGAAAAGTATATAAAAAATCCGTGCAAAAATATGTAATTATGTTGTGCGGTTTCGTGGCGGCTTGGGTGACGAGCCGTGAAAAGTAACCGTGTTAAAACCATTGTAAAATCGAGCCGGATTGATTATAATGGATTTTGGATGGAAGGAGCGTGGATTTCATGGAAGGAACTTACAAATATTCTTATAAAGTCGGAGAGAACCTGATGAATTCCCTTTCGGTATGCAATGTCGGCAATCAGAAGTGCGAGCCGGGCTACCAGTGGGGGCCGGGACTGAGAAACCATTATTGCATCCATTACGTGATATCGGGGAGCGGATATTATGAGGTAAACGGCACGATCTGCGCCCTGACGGCGGGGGATTTGTTCATTCTTTATCCCGACGCGGAAATCAAGTACTACGCGGACGAGAAAAAGCCCTGGGAATACGCCTGGGTCGGCTTTACGGGGGAGGATGCAGACTCGCTCATACGGGCGACCGATTTTTCACCGGAAGAGCCATGGATAAAAAGCGGCGTGCTGCCGAAGAAAGACATACATAGGCAGTTGGATGACATTTACAAGGTAAAGGGAAATGACTATGCGTCCGCGGTGGCGATGACGGGGACGCTATATACCTTTTTGTCAACCTTGATGCATTATGCCAGCCCGCCAAAGGAACAGATTCCGGACAACCAGCTTATTTATGTGGAGAAGGCAAAGGATTATATCGCGAACAATTATTCCTATCCCATCACCGTGGAGGAAATCGCGGAGTATGTCGGGATTAGCAGGAGCCATCTATTCCGCGCCTTTAAAAGCCATATCCAGCAGTCGCCGAAGGAATATTTGACGGAGTTCCGTATCAAGCGGGCGAGGCAGATGCTTCGGGAGACCGCGTTGTCCATATCGGCGATCGCCTATTCGTCCGGGTTTGACAATAATTTATATTTTTCCAAGGCATTCAAAAGCAAGATGCGGATGAGTCCTTCCGAATATAGGAAGAAGGCCTTGCGGCAAGGCGCACAGCCCCGTGAATCGTAATAATATTTCCAACCACACAGCTGTCAATATTTTTCGACATGCATGCATATAATGGAGGGAGAAAATTGCATGGATGTGACAGTGATGAAATATAGGGTGCAAAGGAAACGTTTGCTGCAGGGGTTGGGACTTGCATATGTCTTGGTGTTACTAAGCTTTTATCCATGGCAATGGCGGGCGGCGGATTTTGGCGGGGCGGTGACGGAACAAGCGGCGGAGACCGCCGGCCAGACGACGGACGGACAGACGGCAAAAGACGCGGGGGATACGGTGCCGGGCCAGGCGGGAGACGATGCGGGAGAGACGGTGCCGGGCCAGGCAGGAGAAGACGCGGGGGAGGCGGTGCCGGGTCAGGCGATGGAAAAGCCCAAGGTGGCGATTACGTTTGACGACGGGCCGAACGCGAAGTGGACTCCCATATTGCTGGACGGATTGAAGGAACGTTCCGTGAAGGCGACTTTTTTCCTGATCGGCGTGAACATAGAAAAGGGGGACAACGCCGAGATTGTAAGGCGCATGCAGGAGGAGGGCCATTTGATTGGAAACCACACCTACCACCATGTGGAGATGACAAAAGTCAGCGACACGGCGGCCTTGAACGAATTGGCGATGACGGGGGAACTCATTCAAAACATTACCGGCGAGCCGGTGGAGTATATGCGTCCGCCCTTCGGGGCGTGGCAGAAGGAACTGGAGGAAAAGCTACATGTGATTCCGGTGTTGTGGACGGTCGACCCGCTGGATTGGAAAACGGAGGACACGGATAAAATCGTTGACAGGGTCGTGAAGGACGTGGAGGAAAATGACATTATTTTGCTGCACGATTGTTATGAAAGTTCGGTCGAGGCCGCGCTGCAAATTATTGACCGGCTGACGGAGCAGGGATATGAATTCGTGACGGTGGATGAATTGCTGGCCGATTAAGGAAAAACAGGAGAGAAAATACAATGGATTTATTTGATTATATGAGAGAAGCAAAGCAGGAAAAGGAGTCCCCGCTGGCATCGCGGATGCGGCCGGAGACATTGGAGGAGGTCGTGGGACAGCAGCATATCATTGGCAAGGATAAGCTGCTCTACCGCGCCATCCAGGCGGACAAGCTGGGCTCGATTATTTTTTACGGGCCGCCGGGAACCGGGAAGACGACGCTGGCGAAGGTCATTGCCAATACGACCAGTGCGGATTTTCGCCAGATTAACGCGACGGTGGCAGGAAAAAAGGACATGGAGGAGGTGGTAAACTCCGCCAAGGACATGTTAGGGATGTACCAGCGAAAAACCATACTTTTTATCGATGAGATTCATCGGTTTAACAAAGGGCAGCAGGACTATTTGCTCCCGTTCGTGGAGGACGGCACGATTACGCTTATCGGGGCGACGACGGAAAACCCGTACTTCGAGGTGAACGGCGCGTTGTTGTCACGCTCCAGTGTGTTTGAACTGCATCCGTTGGAAAAAGAGGATATCAAGAAGCTCCTCGTGCGGGCGGTACATGACGAAAAAAAGGGCATGGGAAGCTTTCATGCCGACATCACGGAGGACGCGTTGGAGTTTTTGGCGGATATTTCCGGCGGGGATGCCAGAAGCGCGCTAAACGCGGTGGAACTGGGTGTTTTGACGACGGAGAGGGGAGCGGACGGCATCATCCATATCACGCAGGACGTGGCGGCCGAATGCATTCAGAAGCGAGCCGTGCGCTATGACAAGACGGGTGACAACCATTATGACACGATATCGGCCTTCATTAAGAGCATGCGGGGTTCTGACCCGGACGCGGCCGTCTATTATCTGGCCAAAATGCTTTATGCCGGGGAGGACGTGAAGTTCATCGCCAGGCGCATCATGATTTGTGCCGCCGAGGACGTGGGCTGCGCGGATCCGATGGCCCTGACGGTGGCGGTGTCGGCCGCGCAGGCCGTGGAGCGGATTGGAATGCCCGAGTCCCAGATCATACTTTCGGAGGCGGTGCTTTACGTGGCGGGCGCGCCGAAGAGCAATTCCGCGGTAAATGCAATCATGGCGGCAAATGAATCCGTGAAAAACGTGCGCACGACGGTGCCCACGCATCTACAAGACG
>CATLEQ010000350.1 GCA_949915905.1 uncultured Lachnospiraceae bacterium
CACGACGTGATTTCCACTTGTGAAATGGAGCCGTCCGCCGCAAAGAAAATCTTCTCCGCACAAGCCTGGCGGCTGAAGCTGGTGCGGTTCGTCTGCCTATGGTAGAACACGTACCACTGCCCGTTGGCACACTCGATGCCCCCGTGATTGTTTCCTAATGCCATCACGCCTTCCGCTCTCTCGGGATCCCCCTCAAAAATGTCCCCGTTATCGACCAAAACGCCGCCAAACGTATAGCCTTCATCCGGCTTGTCGCTGGTGGCATAACATAATTCATGTCCTTTCACGGAAGAATACACGAAGTAATATCGCCCGTTCCGCTTGCGTATGGAACTCGCCTCGAAAAACTCATGTCCCTCGTATCCGGTTCCCTCGCTGTTGCGGATATCCGGCATCAGCGCCTTTGGCTCCGTCTTAAGCGTCAGCATGTCTTCTTCCAACGTCATAACGGTAGAACCCTGGGGACCGGAGCCATATCCCAACTGAGCCGGGGCATTTCCTGAATAAAGATAAATCGTTCTATCCTCGTCAATAAAAATTCCCGGGTCAAACTGAATCAAGTCCCCTTCCTTCGCTCCCAGCGGCGTGCCGTCTGCATGGCGCACCAATCCTAAAAATTTATATGCCCCCGCCGGAGTGTCGCAAACGGCCACCCCGATTTCCGGTAAAAAGTCAAGACAATAATAAAGATAGTAACGTCCATCCAACCCTTGCACCACGTCCGGCGCCCACATGGCATGAACGCCCGGCGCGTTTAACTGCTCCGCAGGGTCGGTCACAACCGTGCCCGGAATGCTTGGTTCAAAATAGGTGGCATCTGCCGGAATATCCTGGTTGCGGACATCCTGCTCCTTGCGGTAAATGACCCCCTCATAACGCCACTGGCTCATGTCGTCCTGCGGTGCGGAATAGCATACATAGTCGTTTAAGCAAAATTCTCCACCGTTAAAACGATCGTGGCTTCCATACACGTAGATTCTGTCCCCAAACGCATGGGGCTCCCCATCCGGCACGTACTCGTATGACGGCATGTAAGGATTGTAAACTTTTGATTTCATAATGGAACCTCCTCTTTTCCTTCAATTTATTATGAAATATAAAATCTATATTAAACGTACTTTTTCTACAAAAATATTTTTTTCTATTGAAATTCTCCGCCATTTTAGATATATTTAAAGTAGTACCCGCGACAAGGTTGTTATTTTTTCCGTCATTCGTCCCCTGCGGGAGCAATTACTGTACTGGAGCTTTATCATGGACAATATTTTACATTTTTACTATCAGAGCATTGACGAAGTCAAGCAACAACAAAATACTTATACTATGAACTACTTGACCAATCGCGACGTGGAACGCAACTATTTTGCGCCGCTCTCCGTGGCCACCTCATTTCATGTCGATGACGAATATATTTTCAGCAATTATATGGACAATGTCTGCTATAGCATCCATACCCCTTACACTTCCAACTTCTATACGGAAACGATGATGCACAAGCATAATTTTTTCGAGCTCATGTACGTCAGGCGGGGAACCGTCCGCATGAAAATCGAGAACGATGATTTCACCTATCGTGCGGGCAGTCTCTGTCTTTTAAACAGAAACACCCGGCATATTGAGACCGACATTTCCGACACGGACATTTACTATGTCGGAATTGATTCACAATTCATTTCGAATTGGCCGCAAACCATTTTTCTGCCTTTCGACAGAAAAAGTGTTTTGAAAGATTTTTTCCGTAAAAATCTCGCCGAGCAAGTGAAATATAAAAAGGACTATATTAATTTCACGCCTTTGACGGAGAATACTTCTCTCACGGCCATTCTTGAAGAAATCATCGCCGCCTATACCCAAAAGCGCACCGGTTACCAGTTTGACATTTATTCTTCTCTTTGCCGCCTATTTACCACACTCGACGATGCCGCCCTATACAAGTCCTCTTATATTTCCATGTCCGAGAACCGGCAACGCCATGTCGTGGAGCAGGCCAAAAAGCTGATTGATGAAAAGCACGGCTGTATCAAACGCTACGAATTGGCAGACCAACTCAGCTACAGTGACGAGTACCTCTCCCGCATCATCAAAAAATATACCGGCTACACCTTGAAGGCTTACTGCCAGAGGATGCAAATGCTGGAAGCCGCGAGACTTTTAAAATCCACCTCGCTTCCCATCACCCAGATTGCATCCTCCCTGGGCTATGAAAACCGCACGCAGTTTTACCATAATTTCAAACACGAATTTCATATGACGCCCGCCCAGTACCGAACCTCCCATTCCTAGTATAATCCAATTTAAATAACCATAAGTTATGCTTGTCTGTTTCCGCGCATAACAGAACGGTATTTTAATTGGATTATACTAGCCTTGTCAGGACTTTGCCTTACGGTATGCGCGGATGGCCAACACCTCCCAAAGAACCAGGAGCAACAAGATGGCCGCATCCGCGACATAAAAGGTGGTCACCCACGACGGAGTCTGGAAATTCCGCTCATTCATCGCATTGGAATTGGCAATGCTATACAAAATATTATGCGATGCATTTCGCAAGGCGTTTACCGTTCCCGCGTTCTCCGTATGGGTGGCTTGTGCCAGTTCGTCGCCAACGGCAAGCATCTTGTCTCCGCCCGTTCGAATGGCGGAATCGGCCAGCATGTAGCCGTCAAAAGAACCGCTAAACCAGTCCGTCACGATGGAACCGCGAAATCCCCACTCGTCGCGCAGGACGGTCTCCTGCAAATCCGAATTGGCTCCCGCCCAAATATGGCCGATATAGTTAAAGGAAGACATGGCATTTATCGTACCCCCATCCTTTACCGCCATTTCAAATGGTTTCAGGTAAATCTCGCGCATGGATTGCTCGTCGCACCATGTGGCCAACAATTTAACACGATTCGTCTCCGAGTCATTCAAGGCAAAATGCTTCACATAGCACTGTACGCCATACTTTCTCGCCCCGGCTACTTCGCAGGCACCCATCCTGCCTGACAAAACGCCGTCCTCTGAATAGTATTCAAAATTCCGCCCGGAAAACGCGGTTCTATGAATGTTCATTGCCGGGCCGTACCAACCGGTCACGTTCATATCCTCGCATTGCTGCCCCATGGATTCTCCGCGCCGTGTCGCAAGCTCCTTGTTCCATGTCGCCGCAAGCATGGCGGCGGCCGGGTAAGCCGTTCCCGCCTGACCCGTATAGTTATTCTTGATGGCTGCCGGACCGTCGCACTCGATCATGGCCGGCAAATGAATGGATTCAACTTTGGCGGATGCATAACTTCCATTCCCCACCAGATTGACCATGTCGTCAACGGTCAACTGATCTAACAAGTCCTCCCACTTTTCATCCTCGTAGGCAAGCCCTTCCATGTCCCGAATCGTCAATCCATTTTTTGCCCCCGTCACCGGCATCTCTGAATGCGCCTCATCATATTCTGACGGGTCATAATTGTTTTGGCAATAATACTTTTCCTGCAGTTCCTCACTCATGGAAAAATCCGTCGGAGCCGCCGTCGCCTCGTCATAATTGGCAAAATGATCCGCACGGCTTAAATATGTCACGTCCCCCGCCGCATAATCAAACACGTTGACCGCCGTCTGTTCATCCGACTCGCGCTTGCCGTCATGTGCGTCATCATAAATAATATCTTTTTCCACGTCAAACGTCACGCTGTCCAGCACATGGTGGGAGTCGCTATTGATGGAAATCGTATATGTACCGGACTCCAAGACATAAGCCCCCGCCGTGCTCTTAACACAGCCATAATCGTAGGATGCCAACTCCTCCTTTTGAATCGTAAACGAAACAACCTGGGACTCTCCGGGCTCTAATACCTTTGTCTTTTCAAAATCAATCAGGTTGACCGCCGCCTTCTCAATTCCACCATTATAATAAGGCGGTTCATAATACACCTCTACCACGTCCTTGCCTGCCACGGTGCCGGTATTTTTCACCGTCACGCTGAGCGCGACATCATCGCCATTGTCCGTAACATCACTGATTTCCTGCTCGAAGCTCGTGTAACTAAGCCCATATCCGAACGGGTACTGCACTACCTCGTCGTACGAAATCAACCCTTCCGCGGCGGCCGTTTCATAAAACTTATAGCCCACATAAATTCCCTCCACGTAATTATTAAAGGAAGCATACAGCCAATCCGCGTTTTTGGTGGCCACCAATG